>DASVTA010000145.1:0-1908 GCA_036387815.1 Allosphingosinicella sp. | reverse complement strand
GTTGGCACAGACTATCTCGATGTCGGTCCCCGACAGGCAGGCCGCCTCGAAGATCGCCTGCCGGCAGCCGCCGCAGGGCGTGACGACCCCCTCCCCGGCCAGCGCGCCCTCTTCGACATGGCCGCCGGAGACCGCGATCCGAGCCACCTTGGCCAGCCCGAAGGCCTGCTGCGCCGCGGTCAGCGCCGCGATCTCGGCGCACACTCCCAGCCGGTAGCAGGCATTCTCCATATTCGCCCCGACCGCGATCTCGCCGTCCACCGATTCGATGGCGCAGCCGACGCTGAAGCGGCTGTAGGGGGCATAGGCGCCGAGCGCCGCGGCTCGGGCGCGCTCGACGAGCGGATCGGGAAGCTTGGTCATACCGACACCCATAAAGCCATTGGCGATTCGCGCCAGACCGTGCCACCAGCCGGAAGCGTTCAGAGGGAGACGACGGAGATGACGAAGAGGTTGGGGGCGGCGGCGCTGCTGCTGGCGCTGGGCGGCTGCGCGACGACGGCGGAACGCGGCCCGGCCGAGCCGGTCGAGGTCAAGCTGATCGCCTTCAACGATTTCCACGGCAATTTGCAGCCGCCCAAGGATTCCGTGAACCATCCCGCCCCCGGACCCGAGGCGGTCCGCGTCCCGGCCGGCGGCGCCGCCTATCTCGCCTCCGCCATCCAGTCCCTGCGCGCCCGCAACGACAACAGCCTGGTCGTCTCGGCCGGCGACATGATCGGCGCCTCGCCGCTCGTCTCGGCCCTCTTCCTGGACGAGCCGACCATCCACGCGATGAACCTCATCCGGGTCGACTATAACGCGGTGGGCAACCACGAATTCGACCGCGGTCAGGCCGAGCTCCTGCGCATGCAGAACGGCGGCTGCGAGAAGAACACGCCCCGGATCCCCTGCGCCGTCGAGCCCTTCGGAGGCGCCCGCTTCCATTTCCTCGCCGCCAACGTCCTCACGCCGGACGGCGCCACCCTGTTCCCCGCCTATGCGATCCGGAGCTTCGGCAAGGGCCGGCGCGAGGTGAAGGTCGCGATCATCGGAATGACCTTGAAGGACACTCCGACGGTGGTGACTCCCGCCGGGGTCGCGGGCCTCAGCTTCCGCGACGAGGCGGAGACGGTGAACGCCCTCATCCCCAGGCTCAAGGCCGACGGGGCGGACGCGATCGTCGTCGTCGTCCACCAGGGCGCCTAGTCCAAGCTCGGCTATAACGACCAGAGCTGCGGCGCAATCGAGGGCGATCTCCTGCCGATCCTCGACCGGCTCGATCCGGCGGTGGACGTGGTCGCCTCCGGCCACACCCACAATGCCTATGTCTGCGACTATGGCCGGATCAACCCGGCCAGGCCGATCCTGCTCACCAGCGCCGGGCGCTACGGGACGCTCGTCACCGACATCAACCTCACCATCGATCCCGCGGCCGGCCGGGTGACGGCCAAGCGGGCGGAGAACATCATCGTCCAGAGCGAAGCTTATGCCGGCTCGCGCGGCGACGTCGCGCTGACCGACGCCGTGCCGCGCTTCGCGCCCGACGCGGAGGTGGCGGCGCTCGTCGACCGCTACGCCAACGCCTCGGATCCGATCGCCGCGCGTCCCGTCGGCCGGCTGAGCGGACCGGCGCTCAAGACCGCCAACGAGCATGGCGAGCATGTGCTCGGCAATTTGATCGCCGACGCGCAGCTGGCCGCCTCCAGGGGCGCTTCGAACGGCGGGGCGCAGATCGCCTTCATGAACCCGGGCGGGGTGCGAGGCGACCTGGTTCCCGCGGCCGGCGGCGGGATCAGCTTCGGCCAGCTCTTCGCCGCACAGCCCTTCGCCAACAATCTGGTGGTGAAGAGCCTGACCGGGCGGCAGATCCGGGCCCTGCTCGAGCAGCAGTTCGCGAGCGGCTCCAACACGGCGCAGAACCCCTAC
>DASVTA010000144.1:0-5822 GCA_036387815.1 Allosphingosinicella sp. | reverse complement strand
GCGGGTGGAAGTCACGGCCGGCGGCAAGCTGGTGCGCAACCTGACCACGCTGGAGGACAAGAGCGGCCCTCCCCTTCCGCTCACCATCGACTCCGGCCTCCAGACCTTTGCCGCCCGCCGCCTCGGCGAGGAATCGGGCTCGGTGGTGGTTCTCGACTGCCTGACCGGCGACATCCTGGCGCTCGCCTCGATGCCGGCCTACGACCCGAACAGCTTCACCGACGGTATAAGCCGAAACGAGTGGAAGATGCTTTCGGACGACGAGCGCAAGCCGCTCCTCAACAAGGCCCTGAACGGCCTCTACCCGCCCGGCTCGACCTTCAAGCCGATGGTCGCCATGGCCCTGCTCCAGGCCGGGATCGACCCCAAGGCGAGGATCAGCTGCCCCGGCGGCTTCCAGCTCGGCAACCGCTTCTTCCGCTGCCTCGGCCGCCATGGACCGATGACCCTGCACACCGCCATCGCGAGGAGCTGCAACACCTATTTCTACGCCATGGGCCGCCGCGCCGGGATCGACATCATCTCGGCCATGGGCAAGCGGCTCGGCTTCGGCCAGAAGTTCGACATCCCCGTCGTCTCCCAGAATTACGGGACGATGCCGAGCGCCGAATGGAAGAAGGCGAGATACGAACGGAGCGCCAAGCTGGTCGAGCGGCCGGACTGGACCGAATCCGACACTCTCAACACTTCGATCGGCCAGGGCTTCGTGATCGTGAACCCGCTCCAGCTGGCCGTGATGTCCGGCCGGATCGCCTCCGGCCGCGACATTCAGCCCAACCTCATCCAGCGCAAGCGCCCGGAGCCGGCCGCTTTGCCCTTCCCCAAGGAGCATTTCGACGCCGTGCGCGGCGGAATGTGGGAAGTGGTGAACGGCGCCGGCACCGCGGGCCGCAGCCGTCTCGAGCTTCCCGGGATCGAAATGGGGGGGAAGACGGGCACCGCCCAGGTCCGCCGGATCACCGGCGGACAGCGCGGGCAATCCGGCGCGTGGAAATATCGCGATCACGGCCTGTTCGTCTGCTTCGCGCCCACCGCCAACCCCCGCTATGCCTGCTCTGTGGTGATAGAGCACGGGATGGGCGGCGCCCGGGCGGCCGCTCCGGTCGCCAAGGACGTGCTCACCTATCTGTTCGACAAGCCCAAGGCGCTGGCCGCGCTCGCCACGTTCGAGGAGCAATGGGGCGGCACGCTCGCCGAGCGGATGGAGAGGCGGGCGCAAAGCTGGCTCGCGGCGGCCAAGGCCGCCAAGGAGCGCGGCCCCGGCGGGAGCGCGGGGGCCGGCAACTGATGGGCCTCGCCTTCGTCCCCGCCCCGGTCGCGACCCTGCCGTGGCGGATGCTGGGGGTCGTGACCGCCCTCGGCCTCGCCGGCGTGATCGCCCTCTATTCCGCGGCCGGGGGCTTCATGATGCCCTGGGCCCTGCCCCACCTGATCCGCTTCCTCGTCTTCCTCGGCATGGCCCTCGCGCTGGCGCGGATCCGGGTGCAAACCTTCCACGATTTCGCCTTCTTCGCCTACGGGGGCGGAATCCTGCTGCTCATCCTGACCTTGATGCTCGGAGTGATCGGCGGAGGAGCGCGAAGCTGGCTCGAGCTCGGCGTCGTCCGCCTCCAGCCCTCCGAGCTGATGAAGCCGATCATCGTCCTCACCCTCGCCCGCTTCTACGCGCATGTGCCGCCGGCGGAGATTCGCCGCCTCTGGGCGATGTGGCCGCTGGCGCTGATCCTCGGGCCGCCGATCCTTCTCATCCTGCTCCAGCCGGATCTGGGGACGACCATGCTGATCGTTCTCAACACGATCGCCTTGATGTTCCTCGCCGGCCTGCCGCTGCGCCTGTTCATCGGCGGCGCCCTCGCCGTCGGTGCGGCCTTGCCGATCGTCTACAATTTCCTCCTCCTTCCGCACCAGCAGGAGCGGGTGCTGATCTTCCTCAATCCCGAGACCGACCCGCTCGGCGCCGGCTATCACCTTACCCAGTCGAAGATCGCGATCGGTTCGGGCGGGGTCTTCGGAAAGGGCTTCCTCAACGGCACCCAGAGCCACCTTCATTACCTCCCCGAGCAGCATACCGACTTCATCTTCTCCGCCATCGCCGAGGAATGGGGACTGATCGGCGGCTGCGTCCTGATCCTCCTCTTCTTCCTCCTCCTGCGCTGGGGCATGGGCGTCGCGCTGGAGGCGAAGGGGCGGTTCGAGCGGCTGGCGGCGGCGGGGCTTACCCTGACCATCTTCTTCTACATCGCCGTCAACCTGATGATGGTGATGGGCCTCGCCCCCGTCGTCGGAATTCCACTCCCCCTCGTCTCCTACGGCGGATCGGCGATGCTGACCGTGATGATCTGCCTGGGCATGCTGATGTCGATCGAGCGCCAGAACCGCGGCGAAGGGCGGCGGTAGAGCCAAGCGCCTCTCCCGCTTTGCGCGGGAGAGGGGGGACCCAAGCCGGAGGCTTGGGGGGTGAGGGTCTTGCTGACTCGGTGCTACAGACCCTCACCTCCCGCCGCTCGCGGCGGGCCCCTCCTCTCCCGCGAAGAGCGGGAGAGGGGTTCTCGTTTCCACGGATGACGATCGCCGCTCGCCACAGTGGAGATCGTGGGAACGGCGCCGAGGTTAATGGCCAGCCCGCCGCTCTTCGCCAGGAAATCGCGGTCCGCCTTGAGCCAGCGCGGGCGGCACGGCGCCGGAAGCCGCCGCTCGGAGACGACGATATCGGCCTCGGCACAGGCTTTCCGCAATTCCTCCATCGGCACCAGCCGGTCGCTTCGGCTCGCGAGCAGGCGCCAGCCGCGAACCTGAGCGGCGCAGAAGTCGGCGCTGCAATCCGCGATCCGAAGCGCCTCCAGCTCGCCCGCTTCCCCTTCGAGGCCCGAGCTCTGGCTCATCAGGTCGCGGACATAATCGCCGGCCCGGCCGCGAAGCAGGGCCAGCTCGCCGTCGGCCGTGCGAAGCGCGAGGTGGCGGCCGTCGCCGGTGACGAGCAGGTCCGGCGCGGGCGTGAGCAAGGCCGCCAGCGCCCCCGCCGCTGCCGGGGCTAGGCCCCATCGCCTCCATCGGGTCCGCCACAAGGCGAGCCAGAGGCCTCCCGCCACCATCAGCGCGAAGGCGGCGGAGGACATGCTCGGCAATCTCGCCACCGCCCCGGGCGCGGCGGCGACGGCATGGGCGAGCGCGAGCAGGAGGTCGAGCGCGGCTCCGGTCAGCCACCAGAAAGGCGCTCCCAGGCCGGCGAGATCGAAGAGCAGCGCCAGCGCTTCGAGCGGCATGATGACGAAGGTGGTGAGCGGGATCGCCACGATGTTGGCGAGGGCCCCATAGAGGCCCGCCTGGTGGAAATGCCACAAAGCGATCGGGATGAGCGCGATCTCGACGGCGAGGCCGGTCAGCACGAGGCCGAGCAGGAAGCGGCCGAGCTTCAGCGGCCACAGCTCCTCGCGGCGGGCGAGAACGGCGCGAAGGCGCGGATGCTCGTGGAGAGCGACGATGGCGGTGATCGCCGCGAAGCTCATCTGGAAGCTCGCTCCGGGAAGCGATTCGGGCCAGAGCAGGAGGACGATCACAGCCCCCACCGCCACCAGCCGGAGAGTCAGCGCCTCGCGTCCCAGGGCAATGCCGAGAAGGACGAGCAAGGCCGCGATGCAGGAGCGGACGGTCGGAACTTCCGCGCCGGTGAGCAGGGTGTAGGCGACCCCCGCCAGCGCTCCGGCTCCGGCCGCGACCAGGACCAGCCGGAAGCGCAGCGCAAGGCCCGGGCTCAGCGCAAGCAGCTTCAAGGTCAGGAGCATGACGGCGCCGACGACGGCGGTGAGGTGAAGGCCGCTGACCGAGAGCAGATGGGCGAGGCCCGAACGGCGCATCGCCTCGGCGTCGTCCTCGGGGATCGCTCCCTGATCGCCGGTGGCCAGCGCCGTCGCAATGCCTCCGGCGCCGCCCGGCAGCCTTTCGCCGATATGGTCGGCGAGGCCCTGGCGGGCGCCGGCGAGGCGGGTTCGCCAGCCCTGTGCCGGAGCCGGGGCGATCAGCCGGACGACGGTCACCCGCCCGGTGCCGCCGATCCCCTGGAACCAGGCGGCGCGGGCGAAATCATAGGCTCCGGGGACGGCGGCGGGCGCCGGCGGCATCAGATAGCCGCGCAGGCGCACGGTCGCACCCGCCTCCAGCCCCGCCGGCACCTTGGCCGAGTCGACATTGACCCTGAGGCGCGCGGGCAGAGCGGGATCGCCCGCCGGCTTCACCACCAGCCGGACGAGGTCCCGCGCAGGAAGCCGCTGGAATCCCTCTATGACCGAGTCGAACTCGGCCACCCGAGGCTGCGACAGCACCGGAGCGGCGGCCCGCTCGGCCTTCCACCAGATGTTGGCGCAGCCGAGGATGGCGGCGAAGCTGAAGATCGAGACGGCCCGGCCCCAGCGAGTAGCCGGGGCGAGGGCGCGCGGAGCCATCGCCACCGCCGCGGCAACGAGCAGGAAAGCGGTCCAGGCGCGGCTGTCGGGCAAGGCGAACCAGGCGGCGGTGCCGAGGCCGAGCCCGACCGGGAGCCAGAGCGGAAGCTGGTCGCGCTCAGCGTCGGCGAGGGATTCGAGGCGGCCGGACAAGGCCGACATCCCGGCGAAAGCCGGGACCTCGGGACAAGAAGTCTCGGCGGGTCTCCCCGAGGTCCCGGCGTTCGCCGGGATGATGGGTGCGCTCATCCACGCCCCCTTTGTCGGCGCCGATCCGCTATGCTAGGGCCCCATCCGTCACCGGCCGTCATGGCCCGCATCCTTGGAGAAAAGGCGCTTGAGCGCAACCGTCCAGCCCGGCGGGGTCGTCACCCGCTTTGCGCCGTCGCCGACCGGCTTCCTTCATATCGGAGGCGCCCGAACCGCCCTCTTCAGCTGGCTCTACGCCCGCCACCATGGCGGCCGCTTCCTCCTGCGCATCGAGGATACGGACAAGGCGCGCTCCACGCAGCCGGCGATCGAGGCGATCCTCGAGGGAATGCGCTGGCTCGGGCTCGATTGGGACGGCCACGAATATTATCAGTCGCAATTCGCCGTCCGCCACGCCGAGGTGGCCCACGAGATGCTCGCCCGGGGCCACGCCTATCGCTGCTACATGAGCGCCGAGGCGCTCACCGCCCAGCGCGAGCGGGCGCAGGCGGAGAAGCGGCCCTATCGGGTGGAGAGCGCTTGGCGGGACGGCTCGGAAGCCCCTTCCGCAGACGCCCCTTTCGTCATCCGGCTGAAAGCCCCGCGCGAGGGCGAGACGGTGATCGACGATCTCGTCCAGGGCCGGGTGACGGTTCGGAACGCGGAACTGGACGACATGGTCCTGCTCCGCTCCGACGGCAGCCCCACCTACATGCTCGCCGTGGTGGTCGACGACCACGACATGGGGGTGACCCACGTCATCCGCGGCGACGACCATCTCAACAACGCGTTCCGGCAGCTCGGCATCATCCGGGCGATGGGCTGGCCCGAGCCGGCTTACGCCCATGTGCCGCTGATCCACGGCCAGGACGGCGCCAAGATGTCGAAGCGCCACGGCTCGACCGGAGTGATGGACTATGAGGCGTTGGGCTTCCTTCCCGAGGCGCTGGCCAATTATTTGCTCCGCCTCGGCTGGGGCCATGGCGACGACGAGATCATCTCGCGCGAGGATGCCGTGCGCTGGTTCGATCTCGATCAGGTGGGCAAGTCGCCGTCGCGCTTCGACGTCAGGAAGCTGGAGAATCTCAACGGCCACTACATCCGCGAAGCGGACGACGGCCGCCTCGGCGGCCTGGTCGCGCCGCGAGTCGCGCCGCTGATCGGCCGCGACCTCACCACCGCCGAGATCGAGCT
>DASVTA010000143.1:0-3441 GCA_036387815.1 Allosphingosinicella sp. | reverse complement strand
CGCCGAGCGGCTGCGGCCGCTCGAGGAGCGCGTCGACCGGGAGGACGAGGTTCCCGCCGAAATCGTCGCCGAGATGCGGGAGATGGGGCTCTTCGGCCTTTCCATCCCGGAGGAACATGGCGGCCTCGGCCTGACCATGGGCGAGGAGGTTCGGGTCGCGCTCGAGCTGGGGCGGACGACACCCGCCTTCCGCTCCGTCTTCGGGACCAATGTCGGCATCGGCAGCCAGGGCCTGGTGATGGCCGGGAGCGAGGCCCAGAAGGCGCAGTGGCTGCCGCGGATCGCCAGCGGCGAGATAATCACCAGCTTCGCCCTCACCGAGCCGGGCGCCGGATCGGACAGCGCCTCGGTCCAGACGAAGGCGATCCGCGACGGCGACGTCTACCGCCTCACCGGCACCAAGCGCTACATCACCAATGCCGACAAGGCGTCGCTGTTCACCGTCATGGCCCGCACCGGGGAGCCGGGGGCCAAGGGAGTCTCGGCTTTTCTGGTGCCGGCGGACCTGCCGGGCGTCGGCGTCGGCAGGCCCGAGAAGAAGATGGGCCAGCAGGGCGCCCATGTCTGCGACGTCAATTTCGACGGGGCACCGGTACCCGCCGCCAACCGGCTCGGCGAGGAAGGGGAGGGTTTCCGCATCGCCATGCGGGTCCTCGACCGCGGCCGGCTCCACATCGCCGCGGTCTGCGTCGGGATCGCTGAGCGGCTGATCGCCGACTCCGTCGGCTATGCGGCGGAGCGCCGGCAGTTCGGCAAGCCCATCGCCGAGTTCCAGCTCATCCAGGCGATGATCGCCGATTCCAAGACCGAGACGATGGCGGCGAAGGCGCTGGTCCTGGAGGCGGCGGCCTTGAAGGACCAGGGCGAGCCGATCACGCTGGAGGCGGCGGCCGCCAAATATTTCGCGAGCGAGACCGTGGGGCGGGTGGCCGACCGGGCGGTGCAGATATTCGGCGGCGCCGGCTATATCGCCGATTACGGGATCGAGCGGCTGTACCGGGACGTGTGGCTGTTCAGGATCTACGAGGGGACCAGCCAGGTCCAGCAGCTGGTGATCGCCAGGGAAGTGATGAAAAGGGGGGGGTAGCGCCACGTAGGAAGGGCCCCGGCCACCCCGTCACCCCGGCGAAAGCCGGGGCCTCGTGACGAGAAGTCCCGGCGGGTCTCCCCGAGGTCCCGGCTTCCGCCGGGATGACGGTGGTCACCACGCCCTTCCGCTCAACCCCGCCGAACCATCAAGTTCATCCGAGCGGCGGCGATCGGCTTGTCACGATCCTGCTGCCAGGCGCGGGCCTCGACGTTGGCGACGCGGCTGCCGAGCCTCGTCACCACAGCCGAAGCGAAGGTGTCATGGTCGGTTCCGCCGCGCATGAAGTCGACGCTGACGTTGATCGGCCTGGCGCTGGCGCCTTCGCCGAGCGCCTCGTACAGCGTTCCGAAGGCGGCGAATTCGAGCAGCCCGGCGATCGCTCCGCCATGGAGGAAGCCGGGGCGGCCCACCACTTCCTCGCGGAACGGCATCACCCAGAGGAGGGCGCCCTCGGCGGTTCGCTCGGTGCGAAGCCCGAGCAGCTCGGCATAAGGGGGAAGGGGGTGCATGGGTGCGGCGTCTATCGGCTGACACAGGACTCGTCACCCCAAGGCGTCATCCCAAGGCGTCACCCTGAACTTGTTTCAGGGTCCAGTTCTCCGCTCGCGAGGCGGCTCGACCCTGGATGCTGAAACAAGTTCAGCATGAGGAGGTAGGCCAGGTCGCCCGGCTCGTCGATGTCGCGCAGCGTCTCCCCCACGTGCAGCGACCAGCCCAGAGCCCCGATCCTCGCCCTCGTCTGCGCCGCCACGACGGGCGTGCTCCACTCGATTCCGTCGAACAGCGACCGGTCGAACCGCCTTAGCCCGAGCAGCGCATAGCCGCCGTCCTGCGCCGGATGGATGGCGGCGTCATGATCCTCCAGCGCCTCCGCCGCCGCCCGAAGGCAGCCCCGGCCGAGCTCGGGGCAGTCGGCGCCGATGAGCAGGATCGGGTCCTCGGCAAGCACCCGCTTCGCCGCCCGCGCCAGCCTCTCGCCCAAATCTCCCTCGCCTTGAGCGGCAAGGGACAGGCCCGGCCGCTCCGAATGCCATCCCGCGGCATCCGGCTCGCCGCAAAGCTCCACGGCAAGGCCGCTGGCCAGCGCCTCCTCCAGAGTCCGCTCCAGCATCTCGCGAGCCAGCCTTGCCGCCCCTTCCGCCCCCAGCGCGGGGATGAGCCGGGTCTTCACCCGCCCGGCCACCGGCGCCTTGGCGAAGACGACGATCCGGGTCACCCGCGCCGCCAGGCGTGGTAGCGCTCCAGCCAGGCGAGCAGCCGCTCGGGCTTGTGCGCCTTCTTCCATTCGCCGGCGGCATATTTGTTGGCCTCGGCGAGCGTCGGGTAAGCGTGGATCGTGGCGAGGATCTTGTTGAGGCCGAGCCCGTGCTTCATCGCCAGCACCAGCTCGGGGAGCAGCTCGCCGGCCTGGGTCGCGACGATGGTGGCGCCGAGCAGGCGGTCCTTGCCTGGCTGGACGAGCAGCTTGACGAAGCCGCGGTTCGCACCCTCCGCCAAAGCGCGGTCGAGGTGGGTGAACTCGTAGCGCACCGTCTCAAATTCGATTCCAGCCTCCCGCGCCGATAACGCGTTGTGGCCGACATGGGCGACTTCGGGATCGGTGAAGGTGACCCAAGGCAGCACCCGGTAATCGGCGCGGAAGCGCTTCAGATGCCCGAACAGGCCGTTGACCGCCGCGAACCAGGCCTGGTGGGCGGCGAAATGGGTGAACTGATAGGGGCCGGCGACGTCGCCCACCGCGTAGATGTTGGGGAAGCGGGTCTCCAGCCATTCGTTGACGGCGATCGTCCGCCCCGTCTCGATGCCGAGGTCCTCGAGCCCGTAGCCGGTCAGCCGCGCCTTTCGGCCGACCGCGACGATGATCTCGTCGAACGGGACGATGTCCTCGCCCGCGGCCGAGCGGATTATCAAGGTCTTGCCCTCGATCCGGGCCGCGTCGTGCCCGGTCCGGATGTCCACGCCCTCTTCGCGAAGCACGGCCTCCACGAGAGCCGAGGCCTCCTCGTCCTCCTTCGGCAGAAGCCGTGCCCCGTGCTCGACCTGCGTCACCTTCGCTCCGAGCCGGGCGAAGGCCTGCGCCATCTCGGTTCCGATCGGGCCGCCGCCGACGATCGCGATCCTCTCCGGCACCCGCTCGCGGCCGCGCAGCGCCTCCCACATCGAATCGCTGGTGAGGAAGCCGCTTTCGGCGAGGCCGGGGATCGGCGGCACCGCCGGCTCGCCTCCCGCGGCGATGACGATTGCGCGGGCGGTAAGCCGTTCGCCGCCGTCGATCTCGACCGTCCACGGGTCGACCAGCCGGGCGTGGCCCTTGCGGACGTCGACGCCCAGCTTCGTGTAGCGCTCGAGGC
>DASVTA010000142.1:0-8128 GCA_036387815.1 Allosphingosinicella sp. | reverse complement strand
CGCGTCCCCGGCCGCGGCACAGCATCACGGTCACGCTCCGCCCGGGGCCCCGGCCGATGCCGCGACGGAGCCCGAGCATCCGGGACACCCGCCGGCGGCGCAAGAGGAGGCTCATGATCCGCACGCCATGACCGGCGCGCTCGGGCCGCATCCGGCGCGGCGCGAGGCTTCGGGCACCGCCTGGCAGCCGGATTCCTCTCCCCACGGCGGCGTCCACCTCGCCGCCGGCGAATGGACCCTGATGGGCCACGTCTCGCTTCAGGCCGTCTACGACCGGCAGGCCGGAGCGCGGGGCGGCGAGAAGGGGTTCGTGACCGGAATGCTGATGGGGATGGCGCGGCGGCCGCTGGGGGCGGGAACGCTCCAGCTTCGCGCCAGCCTGAGCCCCGATCCGCTGATGGGCCGGCGCGGCTATCCGCTGCTTCTCGCGGCGGGCGAAACGGCGAACGGCGTCGATCCCCTGGTCGACCGGCAGCATCCGCACGACCTCTTCATGGAGCTTTCGGCGAGCTACAGCCTGCCTTTGTCCCGCCGGGCGAGCCTCTTCCTCTATGCCGGCCTTCCGGGCGAGCCCGCTTTCGGGCCGCCGCCCTTCATGCACCGGGCGTCCGCCATGGATTCGCCGGAAGCGCCGATCAGCCATCATTGGCTGGATTCCACGCACATCGTGTTCGGGGTGGTCACCGCCGGCCTGGCGGCCGGCGACGTCAAGCTCGAGACCTCGCGCTTCAACGGCCGGGAGCCCGACCAGCGCCGGTTCGACATCGAGGCTGGGCCGCTGGATTCGACGGCGGCGCGGCTTTCCTGGAACCCGGCGCGCTCGCTCTCCCTTCAGGCGAGCTGGGCGCGCCTCGTCGCGCCAGAGCAGCTCGAGCCCGGCGAAAACGAGACCCGCTGGTCGGCGAGCGCGATCCACACCCGTCCGATCGGCGACAAGGGCTGGTGGTCGACGACCTTCGCCTGGGGCCGGCGAGTGAAGGCGCATGACACTCTCGACGCCTTCGTGCTCGAAAGCGCGGCGGCGCTTGGGCGCTGGACCCTGTTCGGCCGGGCCGAGCGGATCGAGACGGACGAGCTGACGGGCGTGGGGGGCCATCACGGGCCCGTCCACCAAGTCGCCAAGGCGTCGGCGGGGGCGGTGCACGATTGGCCGCTAGGGCGCCGCGCGAGGCTCGGGCTGGGCGGGCTTTGGGCCTTCAACTTCATCCCGCCCGCGCTGGAGCCTCTTTATTCCGGCAATCCCACCGGTGCGATGCTCTTCGTTCGGCTGAAGATAGAGTGAGCCGATGAGCCTGCCGCGCCGCCTGATCCGGATCGTCTTCACCTTCCTCCACGGCCTGCGCCGGGCGGCGCGGAAGGCGGCCGGGGCCGGCGGCGAGGGAGTCCATGCGGTGCCACTGACCGGGGCCGGCAAGGTCGTGCTGGTCCTCCTCACCTATGCGCCGGGCTGGCGGCTGCCGGGCGGAGGCCTGAAGCGCGGCGAAGCGGCGGAGGAAGCCATGCTTCGGGAGCTTCGGGAGGAGATCGGCCTTCTCGCCCACGGCGCCGTCGAGCGGATCGAGGATCCGGGGCGCCACGCCGGTCCGCGGGACGGCTCCGCTTTGTTCCTGGTGCGGGACGTCGTCTACCGGCCCCGCCGAAGCCTCGAGGTGGAGGCGGTCCGGGAGTTCGATCCGGACGAGCTTCCTCCCGACACCGCGCCGTGGACCGCCGGGCTGCTGGCCCGAAGGACGGGACTCATGCCGCGGGCCGCTCCGCCTCGCGGCGGGTGAGGCAGTCGGCCAGGCAGGCGAAGGGCAGGGGGCGTTCGAACGAGATGCCCGCATGGCCGTCGCGGCACCACAGGATCCGTCCGGCGACGGGAGGCATGCCCGGAACGATCACCCTGGCTTCGCGACCGACATAGCCGGGATCGGCCAGCTCGACCTTGATTCCGCCTTCGGAGACGTCCCTCGATCGGGCGGTGATGCAGCTTTCCCCCAGCCGAAGCACGACGTCGGCGCAGAGCTCCAGCCGCGGCGCCCGGTAGGGATGAGCGCGGTCGCGGGCGGCCAGCGTTTCCCGGACGGACCCCCGGTCCTCGAACTCCAGGCCGGCGAGATCGCCGCTGGTCCATTCCACGCGCGCCGCGAAGCGGTGATGGGAGTTGACCTCCAGCTCCAGCCGGGCCTCCTCGTTAAGGCCCTGGCCGGTCCGGACGATCGCGCCGCTTTCGGCCAGAGCCAGTATCTCGACCTGGAACCGGGCGCCTTCGCCCGTCAGGGTGCCGAGCCGGAAGAAGAACAGGCTCCGCGGCTCGGCCCAGATCGGGGCCTGGTGACGCGCGTCGTCCGCCTGCTCGGCGGCGGGCTCGGGCGATTCCATCCTCAGGTCCATGCTAGCCTCCGCTGTCATGCCTGCGCAGATGCGGCCGCGGCTGCTCACGGGCGGTGAACGGATCTGGTGAAGGCTCCGTTAACCGGCACGAATTGAGCTTCGGCCTCAGCCGCTTACGCGCTCCGGCTTGCCCTTTCGCCCGGTCGAGGCGAGCTCTTCGAGCGCCTTCTCGCTCATCGAGGAGGCCATCTGCTTCGAGGCGCCCTGAAGCTTGCTCCTGGGCGTGTCTCCGCGTTTGGCGGACAATGCGGCCCCGGCGGCCTTCTGCTGCGCTTTCGATTTGGCAGGCATGGTTTGTCTCCCTAAGGCGGTCGCGGCTGGAACGGGCTTCGCGCCGCGAGGGTTCCTTGCCCCTTCTTAACGAGAGAGAGTGACGGCATGGACGAGATCGAATGGTGGGAGTTCGACACCGCCAAGGAGATGGCGGCGCAGGCGGCGGGGGACATCGGCTTCGTCATCGAACGCGCGATCGAGGCGCATAAGGGCGCCCGGCTCGCTCTCGCCGGCGGCTCGACCTCCGACCTGATCTTCGCCCAGCTGGCAAGATCGAAGTCCATCGACTGGTCGAAGGTGACAATCATGCCCACCGACGACCGGCTGGTCGCGCTGGACGATCCGCTCAGCAACTACCGCAAGCTCGAAGGCTGGTTCGACGCCAAGGGCGCCAGCCTCGTCTCGCTGGTCGACGAGGCGGCGCTCGGCGACCGCCAGGAGGCTGGCCGGCTGGCGGACGCCCGGCTGTCGCTGGTCGGCTGGCCGCTCGACCTCGCCTGCCTGGGCATGGGCGCGGACGGCCACACCGCCGGCATTTTCCCCGGCGCCGACCTGGAGCGCGCGGTCGCCGGCCCGCGCGAGCGCCGCGCCGTCGGAGTCCGGCCGGATCCGATGCCGCAGGACGCGCCGGTGGACCGGGTCACTCTGACCGCACCGGCCCTGACCTCGGCGCGGGCGATCATGATCGTCATCGCCGGCGACGAGAAGCGCCGGGTGCTCGAGCAGGCGATCAAGGAAGGCCCGCTCTCGGCCGCCCCGATCGGCCGGGTCCTCGCGGCCGTCGACGCACCGATCGACATCTTCTGGAGCGCGGAGGGCTGATTTTGCCTCCCCATGCGAAGCATGGGGAGGGGGACCACCGAAGGGTGGTGGAGGGGTAGACGGCGCGGAGGCGATGGGTTCGCGCGAGATTCTCCGGTACCGGCGCCCTTACCCCTCCACCATGCTTCGCATGGTCCCCCTCCCCAGCTGACGCTGGGGAGGCAAATCAGATCAGCTCCTCCAGACCCAGCACCGCGAGCAGAGCGGCCCGGGCACTCTCCATCCTCGCCCACAGCGCCGGATCCAGAAGGTCCTCCGGTTCGATCCGTTCCGGCCACTCCGCGTCGATAACCGCCTCGAGCCGGTCCAGCTTCGGCTCGTCGGCCATGAAGCGCGGGTCCACCGCCGCGGGGTCCGCGACGACCCTCAGCCTCAGGCAGGCGGGGCCGCCGCCATTGGCCATGGACTGGCGCACGTCGACCACGAACAGCTCGCGGATCGGGCCGTTGCCGGCGATCATCGACTGGAGCCAGGCCCAGACCGAGGGCGTCTCGCGCGCTTCTTCCGGAAGGATGAGCGCCATCGCACCGGAGGGAAGGGTGACCAGCTGGGCGTTGAACAAATAGCTTCGAATCGCGTCCTCGAGGCTGACCGCGCCGGCCGGGACCTCGACGATCTCGACCTCCGGCAACAGCCGCCGAAGCTCCGCGTAGAAGCTGGGACGATCCTCGAACGCCTGCTCGTGGGCGAAGAGGACGTGGCCGTTGGCGACGGCGACGACGTCGTTGTGGAAGGCGCCGGCGGCGATCGCTTCCTCGGACTGGGCGACGAAGAGGGCACGGTCCGGATCCAGGCCGTGGAGCCGCGCGACGGCCCGGCTGGCCTCGTCATGCTGGCGGACCGGGAAGGCGCCGCCGCGGATTCCGTAGACGAACACCTCGACGCCCGGCGCCTCGTGGGCGGCGCACAGCCGCATGTGGTTTGCAGCGCCTTCGTCGCCGAAGGTGCCGGGAACCGGCGGGTGGACGGCGAAATGCGCGTTGTCGGCGAAGGCGAGGCGAAGCTGGGCGAGCGTCTCGGGCCATTCGTGGCTGCGGTGGGCCATCGTCCTGAGGTTGGCGACGGTGAGGTGGCAGCGGCCGTCGGCGGTGTCGGGGGCGGGAGAGACCGTGGCGGCGTTGGCGGCCCACATCGCCGAGGCCGAGAAGGCGGCGGGGCGGAGCGAGGCGGGCACTTCCTCGACCGCGGTGCCGAGATCGGCAAGCCACGCCCGGTCGGGGCGGCGGTGCGGGAGGAGCAGTCCCTGAGGAAGGCCGAGCCGAAGATTGTGGCGCATCTTTTCCAGCCCCTGAAGGGCGGCGCCGCGCGGGTGGGAGACGAGCCCCTTGTTGGTCGCCGAGGCGATGTTGCCGAGGCTGAGGCCGGAATAATTGTGGCTCGGGCCGATGATCCCGTCGAAATTGATCTCCCGAAGCGGCATCAGCGCCCCATCGCCAGGAAGGTGTCGCCGGGCGCGATGCCCAGCAATGCCGCCGTTTCGCGGCTCACCGTGGCGGTTTCGTCGGGCGAGATGGAGACGTCGCCGCAGCAGGCCGTGAAATCCTCCAGCCGGCCGCGCGCGAGCATCATGTTCGTCCCTTCGACGGCGTCGGCGACCGATTCCAGCACCAGCTCGCGCGATTCGCGGACGGTGCGGACCTGGTCCGTGGGAGCGGTCATGGTCGGGCCTCCGTCGAAGATGTCGATGTAGCAGTCGAACTGGAAGCCCTCCCGCTCGAGCATCTTCATCGCCGCCCGACCCGAGGGGTGGGGCACGCCCATCACGGCGCGTGCGTGCTCCGGGAGAATCGCCGTGTAGATGGGCGTCTTCGGCATCAGGTCGGCGATGAACTGGGTGCCGTGGGCGCCGTTGAATTCGTCCGCCTCCTGGAAGCTCATGCCGAAGAAGCGGCCGGCGATGGCGTCCCAGAAAGGCGATCCGCCGCCTTCGTCGATCACTCCGCGAAGCTCGGCGATGACCCGGCGCGCGAACCGCTCGCGGTGGAGCTTCATGAAGAGGTAGCGGCTCCTGGCGAGCAGCATTCCAAGGCCGCCGGCGCGCTCGCCGGGATGGAGGAACAGCCCGCCCACCTCGGAGGAGCCTTCGAGGTCGGTGGTGAGGGTCACCATCTCGTTGCGGAACGTCTGGCCGAGCGCCTTCGAGGTCTGGGTGAGAGTGCTGATCCGGTAGCTGTAGAAAGGCGCGTCGCGGCCGACCATCCCGAAGATCTGGCAGGTGCCGCGGATCTGGCCGGTGTCGGCATTCTCGAGCATGAAGACGTAGAGCTCGTCGCCCGGCTCCGTCACCTGCGCCGCGAAACCCTTCTCGGACCGGATCAGCTTGTCGACGAGCGCTCCGCGATCCGCCGGAAGGTTGGTGAAGCCGCCGCCGGTCAGCTTCGCCATCTCGTAGAGCGCCTGGAAATCGTCGTTTCGGGCCGCCCTTATCCGAAAGCTCACAAACCCTCCCCACGAGCAAGCCTGAGGATCGTGAGGGCCGACAATTGCGCCCGTTCGGCCAGGCTCTCGACGATCAGATACTCGGCGTCCGAATGGATGGAGCCGCCGCGCACGCCCATGGTATCGACCACCGGGACCCCGCAGGCGGCGATGTTGTTGCCGTCGCAGACCCCGCCGGAGTCGCGCCAGCCGATCGTCTGGCCGAGATCGGCGCCGCAGCTCCTGACCAGGGTGAACAGCTTCTCCGCCGCGGGATCGAGCGGCTTGGGCGGCCGGCCCCATCCCCCGTGAATGGTTATGCGCACGTCCCGCCGCTCCGCCACGCCCGCGACCGCCGCCTCCAGAGCCGACTGCGCTCTCGCCTGGTCGGCGCCGGTGGCGGGACGCATATTTATGCGCAAAATTGCATGATCGGGAACCACGTTGTTCGGTCCGCCGCCGTCGATTCGGGCGGGATTCACGCTGAGGCCTTCGCCTTTCGCCTCGTCCAGGATCAGCGCCAGCTCGGCCGCTGCGAGCAGGGCGTTGCGGCCTTCCTCCGGATTGCGGCCGGCATGGGCGCTTCGGCCCCGGACGGTCAGCGAGAAATTGCCGCTCCCGGGACGAGCGCCGGCGAGGGTGCCGTCGGGCAAGGCGGAAGGCTCGTAGGTGAGCGCCGCCTTCTTGCCACTCGCCGCGGCGGCGATCAGAGCCGAAGAACCGGGCGAGCCGACCTCCTCGTCCGAGTTGATCACGACCTCGTAGCCCAGCGAGCCGGCGAGCTCGGACCGCTCGACCGCCTTCAGCGCCGCGAGCAGGACGGCGAGACCGCCCTTCATGTCGGCGACCCCCGGGCCGCCGAGCACGCCTTCCTCCCGCCAGAAAACGTCCTGGAAGGGATGATCGGCGGCGAAGACCGTATCCATGTGGCCGGTGAAGAGCAGCTGCACCGGCGCTTGCGGGCGGACGGTGAGATGAAGGTTGCGGCCGTGCGCGACGGCGAGGAGGTCTCCCGCCGAAGTCACCGAATCGACCGGCGCGGGCTCGCGCAGGGCCATCTCGCCCGGAAGGGCGGCAAAAGCGTCGGCGAGGAGCGCGGCGGCCTCGGCGAGGCCGGCGAGATTGTGCGAGCCGCTGTTGACCGCCGCCCAGGCCTCCACCTGGGGCAGCATCGGCTCGCCCGCCGCCCGCTCGACCGCCGCCGCTTCGTCTTTCGTCAGGCCCCGCATCGGGAGGGCTCTAGCCGGAGAAAGGAGTCCAGCCAACACCGTCGCGCGCAGCCCGTCATCCCGGCGGAAGCCGGGACCTCGTGGCGGACATAGCGCCTTATGCTCGACGAGGTCCCGGCTTTCGCCGGGATGACGGGTGCTTCAAAGCCACTCCCGGAACGCGGCCACCACATCCTCGTAGAGCTTCTTCTTGAAGGGCACGATCATCGACGGGAGGTCCGCCGGGTCGGCCCATCTCCAGGCGCGGAACTCCGGCTCGGGTGTATCGATGTGGACGTCCGAATCCGACCCGAGGAAGCGGGCCAGGAACCAGGTCTGCCGCTGTCCGCGCCAGCGGCCCTTCCAGAGCTTGCCGACCAGCTCTTCGGGCAAATCGTAATAGAGCTCCTCGCCGTGGCGGGCGACGATCTCTACCTTGTCGCGGCCGATCCCGGTCTCCTCTTCCAGCTCGCGCAGGGCGCCTTCCTCGGCCTCCTCGCCCTCGTCGAGGCCGCCTTGCGGCATCTGCCAGGCCTCGAGCGTGCTGTCGAGCCGCTGGCCGACCCAGACCTTGCCTTCGCGGTTGAGAAGCATCACCCCCACGGCGGGACGGTAGGGAAGGTCGTTCATGCCGGTTCCTCCGTCATTGCGAGCGAAGCGAAGCAATCCAAGGGCAGCGTTCGCGGCAGCGCCGTCTCTGGATTGCCGCGTCGCTTCGCTCCTCGCAATGACGGACTCATTGCCCCGCCTCCCTCAGGATCAGCTTCAGCGCCTCCACGCCGCTTGCGATGTCCTGGGCGGAGGAGGGGATGGCCCGCCGGAAGTTGATGAAGCCGTGGATGGTTCCGACCGCCTCGATGAACACGACCGGCACCCCCGCCTCGGCACAGGCGGAGGCGTAGGCCCGGCCCTGATCGCGGATCGGGTCCAGGCTCGCGGTCTGGACCAGTGTCGGGGGCATTCCGGCCTGGCTCTTGAGCAGTGGCGAGTAGCGCCAGTCGGCCGGATCGGGGCGGTAGCAGCCGTCGAAC
>DASVTA010000141.1:0-4133 GCA_036387815.1 Allosphingosinicella sp. | reverse complement strand
CACGATCCTTGCTGCTGCATGAACGACGAGTCGAAACGGGGCCCGAGGGGGCTTAGTGGACATTCGCCCATGGTCCCGCTCCGCTGCGCACGGAGCCGGCGCCATGGCCCTCTGGAACCGGCCGCGTCCGACCGCGCGGCCGGTTCTTTTTTTGACGACAAAGCCGCCCCGGCCCGTCAAATCGGCCGATGTTCGAACTGACCCTCGACGGCCCGGTCGCCCGCCTCCGCCTCGATCGTCCCGAAGCCCGAAATGCCATCCGAGTGGATGACTGGTCGCTTCTCGCGCGGCGGTGCGGGGAGGCGGTGACCTCCGGCGCGCGCCTGCTGATCATCACCGGGTCGCGCCAGGCCTTTTGCGCGGGCGCGGACCTCGCCGACTTCCCGGCCTTCACGGCCGATCCGGAACGAGCCGCGGACTTCCGGCGCCGGATGCGCGCGGGCCTCGACTCGGTTCGGGCCCTTGCGATCCCGACCGTCGCGGCGATCGAAGGTCCTTGCTACGGCGCCGGAGTCGCTCTCGCCATGGCCTGCGACGTCCGGGTGGCGGGGGAGGGCGCACGCTTCGCCATCACCCCCGCGAAGTTCGGGATATCCTATCCTCAGGAGGACGTCGCGCGGCTCGTGGCGCTGGTCGGACCCGGCCAGGCGTCCCGGCTCCTCCTCGGGGCCGCCGTGATAGATTCCGCCGAAGCCGCGCGGATCGGCCTGGTGGAGCTTCTGGCGCCGGGCATCGGGCCGGTGCTCGACGGGCTGGCAGAGGCGATGATCGCCAACAGCGCCCACAGCATCGCGGTGCTGAAACGGGCCGTCCGGCTCGCGGAGGAAGGGAGAGGCCGCGACGAGGCGCAGGATCGAAGCTTCGACGAATCCTTCGGCTCGGAGGAGTTTCGCCGACGGCTCGCCGCGCTTCGCCCGCCGCGCTGACTTGCCCGCTCGGCGACAATCAGGGAGAAGCCCCGATCATGAAGCGTCACACCGCTCTCCTCCTCGTCCTCCTCCCTGCCTGCGGTGGCCCGCCCGCCGCGACCGTGCCGCGCGACATGATCGAATGCGCGGTCGATGGAGCGGCCCGGTTCGAGCGGGTCTGCACCGTCGAGCGCGGGCCCGGCCCCGACATAGTCTTCACCCTCCGGAGCCCGAGCGGCAGCTTCCGGCGCCTCGTCGCGACTCGTGACGGGCGGGGCGTGATGGCGGCCGACGGCGCCGAGGCCGCAACGGTGAAGGTGATCGGCAAGGACCTCATCGAGGTCTCGATAGGCGCGGACCGCTACCGGCTTCCGGCGCGGGTGCGGTGAGCCGCTTCATCCTAACCGCGGCGCAGATGCGCGCCGCGGAAGCTGAGGCCATTTCGGCCGGAACGCCCGCCGCTTGGCTGATGGAGCGCGCTGGGGCGGCGGCGGCCGAAGCGATCTGGCGTTTCGCGGGACCGCTTCCGGCGCTGATCCTGTGCGGACCGGGCAACAATGGCGGCGACGGCTATGTGATCGCCCGGCGCCTCGCCGAGCGGGGGGCGCAAGTCCGTATCGCCGCATCCGCCGAACCGGCAAGCCCCGACGCCCGCTCCGCACGCGATGCCTGGGGCGGTCCGGTGGAGACGATCGAAGAGGCCGCGCCCGAGCCGCTGCTGATCGACGCCCTGTTCGGAACCGGGCTTGCGAGGCCGCTGGCCGCGGCGCTGTCGGAGCGCCTGTGCGCCTTGGCCGGAGCGGCCCGGATAGCCGTCGCGGTGGACCTGCCGAGCGGCGCCGCCACGGATTGCGGCTCGGTGCTTTCGCCCGTCCCCGATTTCGATCTGACCGTCACCTTCGGCACGCTCAAGCCGTCGCACCTGCTCCAGCCGGCCGCTCGGCACATGGGGCGCGTCGTGATTGCCGATATCGGCATCGAGGCAGCGAGCCGCCTCAGCGCCGTCAGTCGGCCGAAGCTCGTTCCGCCCGGGCCCGGCGATCACAAGTTTCACCGGGGCTATGTGGCTGTTCAGGCCGGGGAGATGCCCGGCGCCTCGGCGCTGACGGCCGCCGCGGCTGCAAGGTCGGGCGCGGGTTACGTCAGGCTCCTGGCCGACGAACGGGTCACGGGCATCCCCAACGCCATCGTTCAGCAGCCGTCCGCCGACTTCGGCGAGGACGACCGGATCGACGCCATCGTCGCGGGCCCGGGCCTAGGCCGCTCGGAAGCTGCGAGACGGTGTTTGAACGGTCTCCTGGCGCGGCGGGCGCCGCTCGTCCTGGACGCCGACGCGCTGAACCTCCTCGGCGATGCCGCGCAGCTGAAAGGGCTTGCGCGGGACGTTATCCTCACGCCTCACGGCGGGGAGTTCGACCGCCTCTTCGGCCCTTTTACGCCGGACAGGATCGCGGCGGTTCGGGCGGCGGCGGCGCGAAGCGGAGCGGTCGTCGTCCTCAAAGGCGCCGATACCGTGATCGCCGCCCCGGACGGCGATGCGGCGATCGCCTGCCCCCCGCACTGGCTCGCAACGGCGGGAACGGGCGACGTGCTGGCCGGAGTGATCGCCGCAATGTACGCCCACGGCCTCGGCGCCTTCCCCGCGGCTTGCGCGGGAGTCTGGCTTCACGCGCGGGCCGCGGAGCTCGCCGGTTCGCCCCTGATCGCGGACGACCTTCTGGATCGGCTCCCCGCCGCCTTCGCCGAATGTCTCTAGTGGCAGGCGACAGGATCCTCCGCCTCGCCGGCCGAGGCGATGGAGTAGGGGAGAGCGGGCAATTCTACCCGCTCGTCGCTCCGGGAGACGTTGTTCTTCCCGAGGGCGGTGTCGAGCCGGGCCCGCACCGGCAGGAGCCGCCCTGCCGCCACTTCCCCGAATGCGGCGGCTGCCAGCTCCAGCATGTCGACGACCAGGCCTATGCCGGCTTCCTTCGTGACCGGATCTTCTCGGCGCTGGCGGCTCAGGGGGTGCCGGCACCCGACATCCTGCCAGCGCACATCTCTCCGCCGAACAGCCGCCGCCGGGCCTCGCTGAGATGGGAGCGGGGCGGAGCGCTCGGCTTCAACGCCGAGGCCAGCCACCGGGTCATCGACATGCGCGAGTGCCACATTCTCCGGCCGGAGCTGTTCGCGCTCGTTCATCCGCTTCGGACGCTTCTGCGAGGGATGAAGCCGTCGGCGACGGCCGGCGTGCGCCTCACCCTCGCCGACCAGGGCGTTGACGTGCTGCTGGAGAAAGTGGAGGCGGAGGGGCTCGCGGCGGCGGAGGCGCTGGGCGCCTTCGCCCGCGAGCACCGCCTCGCCCGGCTGGCGCTGGACGACGGCTATGGAGCGCAGGACCGTTGGGAGCCGGAGCCGGTCACCGTCTCTCTCGGCGCGGTTCCGGTGCCTCTGCCCCACGGCGCCTTTCTCCAGGCGACGGCGGAGGGGGAGCAGGCGCTGGTCGAAGCGGTCCGGCGCTCGGTGGGGGACGCGCGGATCGTCGCGGACCTGTTCGCGGGCCTTGGAACCTTCGCCCTGGCGTTGCCGGGCCGGATCCTGGCGGTGGAGGGCGCCCGCGACGCGGCACTCGCGCTCAAGGCCGCGGCGGGCCGGGCGGGCCGCGCGGTCTTCGTCGACCATCGCGATCTCTATCGCCGCCCGCTCGACCTCGACGAGCTCAACCGCTTCGAAGCGGTCGTGCTCGATCCGCCGCGGGCGGGCGCGAAGGAGCAGGCGGCCCTGCTCGCGCGCTCGTCCGCGCCGCGGATCGCCTACGTCTCCTGCAACCCTTCCACCTTCGCGCGCGACTGCGCCGCCCTGGTGGAGGGCGGCTATCGCTTCGAGTGGGTGCAGCCGGTCGGCCAGTTCCGCTGGTCCACCCATGTCGAGCTGGTCGGCTGCTTCAGCCGGTGAGCAAGCCTTAGCAATCGGCAAAACAGGTAGAATGGCCGCAGCCACGTTTACGACCCAGCAATGTGCGGTTTGTAGGGTGCGACTTGTAAGAGGAGGGCGCCTTCGGCCATGCGGTTCAAATCATCAGTGGTGGTGCTGATCTTTATAACGGGTCTGCAGCAGGCTTCGGCCCAACAACCTCAGCCAAATGCGCAGATACTTGCTCAGGCATATGTCCGGTGTTTGGTAACCGATGCCGTGCGCCTGACGGGGACCGCGGCCACTGACGATGAAATCTACATCCATGCGACG
>DASVTA010000140.1:0-3503 GCA_036387815.1 Allosphingosinicella sp. | reverse complement strand
GCATGGGGAGGGGGACCAGGCTTTGCCTGGTGGAGGGGTGACCTGATGAGGCCTAGCCAGGTCACCCCTCCACCACCTTCGGTGGTCCCCCTCCCCATCTGACGATGGGGAGGCAGATCAAGAAGCGAGCTTCGAGCCCAGCCGCTGCGCGAAATATTCGAGGTTGGCGATCCGGCGCATCAGGCTGGAATCGTTGATCCGGTCGACGTGGAAGAACCGGCGCATCACCGGATAATCGAGGTCCACGACCCGTCCCATGTAATCGGGGCTGAGCAGCCCTCCATGCTCGTCGGCCACCGGCCCCAGCCGCCGGCGGATCGCATAGCTCTTCTGCCGGAGCCGGACCGGCCGGATCCTCGTCGACCATTCCTCGAAGCGGTGCCGGAAGGTGGGGGGCGTCGCGAAATCGTGACCGTAGACGGACGGGAGCCGGGCCAGCTCGGGATCGATCGCCTCGAGCAGCCTTGCTTCGAACCGGCCCGCGTTCTTGAGCGAAAGCGGCACCGTCATGGCCTCGGCGACGACGTCGCGATCGAGGAACGGCACCAGATAGGCGCCGTAGCGTCCTTCGAGGCTGATCTCGCGTCCGAACAGCGCCCTGCAGCGCACTCTCGGATAGATCTGCTCGATCACGGCGCGTGGAAGCCGGCCGCGATCGCCGGACAGGCCGAGTGAGGCGAGGATCTTGTCCTCGACGGCGCGAAGGTAGGCGTGCTCGTCGAATTCCTCCGTCAGGTCGGCCTTGGCGTAGCGGGAGAAGAAGGTGCGGCCGACCGCATCCGCGCTGATCCGGCGGTCGGGCAGATAGAAGAAATTGCGGTAGATCTCCCCGCAGCCGCCGCTCGCGGAGAGCGCGCCGCCTTCATGCCGGGCGTCGCGCGCGGCCGCATTGCTGCCGTTCTCGAACAATTCCCCGAAGTTCGGAAGCCCGTCATATTCCTGGAAGTTGCGCTCGACCCGGGCAGGGAATTCGTCGGGCGTGAGCCGAAGCGCATTCTCCTTGTCGAACCATTCGACCTCGAAGCCCTGGGCCTGGCCGATCAGCCGGGCGATCCTGACGTCGCCGTCGCCGGCCCCGCCATAGACGAAGGTGCGCGGCCGGCATCCCTCGGAACGCAGCGCCGCGAGCACGAGCCGCGAATCGAGGCCTCCTGAAATCGGGCAATGGACAAGATCGCCGAAGTGGCGGACGTGGCGCCGGACCACGGCGGCGAGCCGGGTCCGGTGCCGCTCGAGCCGCTCCTCGATCGGCATGACGGAAAGGCTGCCCGGAAGCGGCTTCGCTACCCAATGCGATCGCGCGCCCTCGGGCGTGAGCTCGACGACCCGGTCCGGCCCAAGCGTCTTCAGCTCGTTGAAGACGGTGTCGTCGCCGGTTGCGGCGGCGTTGAACGCCAGCTCGTAAACGCCCTGCGGGTCGAACGTGACCCGCGGCAGAACGGCGACGGCGGCGAGCAGCGACGTCGAGAACAGGCTCATGTCCGAATCGTGGAAGAGCTGGAACATGGCGAAATGATCGGTGAGCAGGAAGCACCGCCCCCGGCGGCGGACCAGCGCCACGAACTGGCCGCCCAGCCTCGACCAGTCCGGCTCGGGCAGCCTTGCCTCGCGGAGCAGCCCTTCGAGCGCGGGACGGCCTATGAGATCGTCCCAGGTGAGGGTCCCGGCGACGGCGACCAGATCCTCCCCGTCCTCGAGCAGGTTTTCCGGGCCGCCGATGATGTGGGGCGCGTGAAGCAGGCGCCATCCGGGCAAGGCCCTTTCGGAGAGGCCGGAAAAGCCGTGCAGTTCGAATTGCGCCCGGGCGCGATCGATCGCGGCCTGAGCGGACTGTGGGTCGCGGGTGCGGACGAGGAAGAGCGCTGCCATCGCCAACCGTCTCTGCCACGGCAAGCTTAACGGCCCGTCAACCGCCGCCGCCTAAGGAGAGCCGATGAGGCGCGCTGAGGGACGGCTCCGATGATCGACAGCTTTTCGCTCGCGCTGACTCACGGGCTGCTTCTGCTCGTCGCCTGGCGCCTGCTCTCGCGTCCCGACCTGGACGAGGATCCCGCGCCCGGATCGGAGCCGCCGGCGCCGAAAACCCGCGGGTGGACGTTCCGGAAAGGCCGCTCGGATGCGTGATCTCGCCTTCGTCGCCTTCCTTCTGGCGGTGCTCGCGCTCGGCTTCCGGCGCCCGTTCCTGTTCGTGCTCGTCTACGCCTATATCGACACGGTCGCTCCGCAGCGGCTTTCCTACCATCTCCTCAACAGCCTGCCGCTCTCGATGATCGTCGCCTGCCTCGCCTTCGCGGGCTGGCTTCTCACGGAGAAGAAGACGGACCTGCGCTTCAGCGTCCGCCAGGGATTGCTTGGGTTCCTGCTCTGCTATTCCTTCTACACCACCGCCAATGCCGATTTCCCGATCGAGGCCGCGGAGAAATGGGACTGGGCCTCGACCGCGCTTGCCTTCACCATCTTCCTTCCGCTCACCCTCCGGTCGAAGCTTCGCCTGGAGGCCCTCCTTCTGTTCCTGACGCTGTCGGCGGCCGCGATCATCATCGTCGGGGGGCTGAAGACGGTCGCCTCGGGCGGCGGCTACGGCGTCCTCAACCTGATGGTGACCAACAATTCGAACCTCTACGAGAGCAGCACCATCTCGACCGTCGCGATCGCGCTCATACCGATCATCCTTTGGCTGGCGAAATTCGGCACGGTCTTCCCTCCGGACTGGCGAGTGAAGCTGTTCGCCGCCGCGCTCGTCTTCGCCTGCCTGCTGATGCCGATCGGGACCGAGGCGAGGACCGGGCTGGTGTGCATCGGGGTGCTCGGCTTGCTCATGCTCCGCAACGTCAAGCGGCGGTTCCTCTACCTCGCCGGAGCGAGCCTGCTCGTCCTCGCCGCGATCCCGTTCCTGCCGCAATCCTTCACCGGACGGATGTCGACCATCCAGGGCTACCAGTCGGATTCCTCGGCGAGCACTCGCCTCGCCGTCTGGGGCTGGACCTGGAACTACGCTCAGGAAAATCCGCTCGGCGGCGGCTTCGGTGCCTATCGCGGCAACAAGATCGAGGTGCGCACGGTCGCGACGCAGGGCGAGGGCGGGGTGCAGACGATCACCGCCCGTACCGAGATCGACCAGGGGCGCGCCTATCACAGCGCCTATTTCGAGATGCTCGGCGAGCAGGGCTTTCCGGGCCTCGCCCTCTTCCTCCTGATCCACATCCTCGGCCTCGTCAGGATGGAGGTGCTCCGGAGGCGCTACAAGAAGGCGGAAGGGGACAAGGCCTGGATCGCCCCGCTCGCGACGGCGCTCCAGCATTTCCAGATCATCTATCTGGTCGGCGCCTCCTTCGTGGCGATCGCCTATCAGCCGTTCACGTTCATGATCCTGGGCGCGCAGATCGGCCTCGACTCGCTCGTCGCCCGGCGGGAGCGGGGGGAGCGGCCCCGCGCGGCGTTCGCTCCGGCCGCGGCCGGGCGGCCGGCCGGGACCGCGCCGGCATGAGCGGCGCTCCCGCCGA
>DASVTA010000139.1:0-8906 GCA_036387815.1 Allosphingosinicella sp. | reverse complement strand
CACCAAGCGCGCCGAAAAGCTCGGCAAGCAGTTCGACGCCTATGAGCCGATCCCGGGAACGAAGATCAACGGCAAGCTCACCATGGGCGAGAATATCGGCGATCTCGGCGGGCTCGAGATGGCCTATGCCGCCTACCGCCGCTACGTCGCCCAGCATGGCGAGCCCAAGGTGCTGAACGGCCTCACCGGCGACCAGCGCTTCTTCATCGCCTACGGCCAGAGCTGGCGCTCGAAGGCGCGCGAGGGCGCGCTTCGCGAGCGGCTCCTGACCGATCCGCACAGCCCGCCGGAATTCCGGGTCAACGGCATCGTCCGCAACGTCGACGCCTGGTACAAGGCGTTCAACGTGAAGCCGGGCGACAAGATGTACCTGCCGCCGGAAGAGCGCGTCAGCATCTGGTAATCGGATCGGGACAGGGTAATCGGAGGGGGGACAGTCACAAGTGACTGTCCCCCTTTTGCGCTGCGGCATGCAGAGGGTAATCGGATCGGGACAGTCACGAGTGACTGGATCGGGTCAAGCCCGGGATGACGAGGTTGGAAAGACGGGCGCAGGCCCGTCAGATGCGCCGAAATTGCTTATTCTGACGGCTGGAGCCCTTGGCGACGCCCTTCGGGGCGCGGCCGCTTGACTCAAATCCTTTGGACCTTACCCATTTGGTTACGTGCGAGACAGAAAAAGGGGAGCTCCCGATGTCCCAAGGTCCATTCCGCCGGTCCGCCGTCCTTGCGTTGATGGTGGCGGTTTCGTCTCCCGCGCTGGCCGGCTCCGGCTCCAAATCGAAGAAGGATCCGGACAAGCGGGTGATCTGCAAGGTCGAGCGCGGATCGACGAGCCGGATCGCGAGCTCCAAAAGGTGCCAGACCGCGGCGGAATGGGACCTCGAGCACAAGCGGCAGCAGTCCCTCCACGCCGATCGGGAAGACATGCTTTTGCGCAATCCCCAGGAATCGACCGGCACCCTCGGAGTCCCCGCGGACCTGCGCGGCTCGCCTGCAACCCCCAACTGACGCCGCCGACCGCGGAGCTGTGGCGAAGGCCGTCGGCCGGAAAGGAAGCCGGAGCGGCGCGCTCCCAGGATCAGTCCGGCTCGACGCACGCCCGGTCAGGCTCGCGCCGGCGGTTGGCGGCCGGAGCGTCGATACCGACGAAATGCAGGCAAAACAGGGTGAGGCCCTCCTCGTCGGTGGCCGTGAGCTTCCACTCTTCCTTGGCCCAGAAGCTGTCGGCCTGATCGCATATCGTCCGGCCGGCCAGCTTCACCGCCTCGCACTTTGCGACGGACAGATCCTTCAGCTCCACGGCCTCGGGCTCCCGGGGCCGTTCACCGTCTTCAACATGGAAAAAGTAGCGAGGCATGCCGGACTCCAACCGATAGGCGGGAGCGCAGGGTCTCTCAGCCGCCGAAGCCTAAGGGCCGATCCGGCGATGCGACGGGTCTAGACCCTTTTCATTCTCCCGTCTCAACTTGTTTCGGCTGCGACGTCCATAGAGCAAAACGTGGCCCCGCCGCAGTCACGCAGTTGCGCGGCGCGGGCAGGCGCGCCTAAGGCACGCGGGCACAAAGGAGGCCAGCCTTGGATCGCCGCACGTTCATCGCTTCGTCGGGCGTCGCCGCCCTTGCCGCCGCTCTTCCCGCAAGCACGCTCGCCCAGCCGCGCGCCGGCTCCGGGGACGCGGAGCTCAACGCCTTGTTCGAGCGCATCTTCCAGCAGGCGGTGCAGCGCTCGCCGGAGCTTGCGACGCAGCTCGGCCTCGACCGGGAGTCGAACGCCGGACTGAAGGGCCGGCTGAGCCCGCGCACGCTCCAGGAGCGGGCGGCGCAGACGGCCCGGATCAAGGAAGCACTCGCAACCCTTCGGGCTGTCGATCGCGCAAGCCTCTCGCCGGCGGCGAAGCTCAACCTGGAGGTCGTGACCTACTCTCTCGAAACGCAGATCGCCGCTCCGCAGCGCTTCGGGCTGGACAGCGCGATCCGGCCCTATCGGATATTCCAGCAGGGCGGCGCCTATTTCTCGGTGCCCGATTTCCTCAACACCGCCCACACGATCAACAACCGGGAAGATGCCGAGGCCTATCTTTCGCGGCTGGAGGCCTTCGCGGTGGCGCTCGACCAGGACAGCGCGATGCAGCGGATCGAGGCTGCCCGCGGCTACGTCGCTCCCGCCTGGTCGCTCGACCTGACGCTCGGCCAGATGACGAAGCTTCGCGGGCAGAAAGCGGACGAGAGCAGCATCGTTCAGTCGCTGGCGAAGCGGGCCAAGGCGAAGGACATCGACGGGCGATGGGAGAGGCGGGCCTCGAAGATCGTCGAAGAGCGGGTCTATCCGGCGCTGGATCGGCAGATGGCGCTGGTCCGGGAGCTGCGCTCGCTCAGTCAGCCCGGCGACGGGGTCTGGCGGGTGCCGCATGGCGACGAGATCTACGCGGTCGCGCTCGAGCAGGCCACGACCACCCGGTTCAGCCCGGCCGAGGTGCATCGAATGGGCCTTCAGCAGGTGGCCCAGATCAGCGCCGAGCTGGACAAAATCCTGAAAAGCCAGGGGATGAGCCGCGGAACCGTGGGCGAGCGGCTGGCGGCGCTCAACGTCATGCCTTCGCAGGTCTATCCGAACACGGACGAGGGGCGGGCGGAGCTGATCGCCGGCCTCAACCAGAGCGCCCGTGACATCGACGCGCGCCTTCCGGCCGCCTTCGCCACCTTGCCAAAGGCGCCGCTGGAGATCCGGAGGGTGCCGCCGGAGATTCAGGACGGCGCTTCCAACGGCTATTACAACCGCGCCTCCCTCGATGGCTCGAGGCCTGCCATCTACTTCATCAACCTCAAGGACACGGGCGACTGGCCGAAATATTCGCTTCCGGCGCTCACCTATCACGAGGGCAATCCGGGCCATCACCTCCAGATCGGCCTGGCCCAGGAATCGAAGGACATCCCGACTCTCAGGAAGGTGGGCGGCTTCAGCGCCTATTCGGAAGGCTGGGCCCTCTACGCGGAGCAGCTTTCGGACGAGCTCGGCGCCTATTCGACCCCGCTGGAGCGGGCGGGCTACCTCCAGTCCTTCCTGTTCCGGGCGGCGCGGCTGGTCGTCGACACCGGCCTTCATTCGAAGAAATGGAGCCGGGAGAAAGCCACCGACTATCTCGTCGCCACCACCGGCTTCGCCCGGCCGCGCTCCCAGCGCGAGGTCGAGCGCTACTGCACGCAGGCGGGGCAGGCATGCAGCTACAAGGTCGGGCACATGGCCTGGAGCCGGGCGAGGGAGGAGGCGAAGCGGACGCTCGGCCGCCGTTTCGACCTCAAGCAGTTCCACGAGATACTGAAGGACGGGGCGATGCCGCTCACCATCCTGGAGCGGCGGATAAGGGAGCGTACCGCGGCGGCGAGGGCGTAGGGGGAGGCACCTTCGTCATTGCGAGGAGCGAAGCGACGAAGCAATCCAGAGCTTCCGAGGCCGCACTCGATTGCTTCGCTTCGCTCGCAATGACGGATCAGGAGGCCGTGAGCAGAGGCGCGAACTCGGACATGTCGTCCTTGTCCTCGCCCTTCTTCACCTTCTTGACCGCCGTTCGCTCCATCCAGGCGTCGCTGGCGGGCTTGGGCGCCGGCGGAGTGAGCGCCGCCGGGATCGCCGTCGCCTGGTAGCTCAGGGTCAGCACCAGAAGGCTGACGGAAAGCGAGGCGAAGAAGGCGCGGGCGGGATGCATGTTCGTCGTCGTCCTTTGCAAGACACTGGGCAGGAGCGGCTCCGGCCGGCGAGGCGGAGGGGGCGATACGCCGCCGACCGGAGCCGCATCGCCCTTCTGGCGGCGGCCCGTGTCCGGCCCATGCCGCGAAAGCGGGAGATTGGTGTCAATTGTGTCAGTTCCTTCGATACGCCGGTTCGACAAGCTCACCGGCTACTCAGGATGAGCGGAAGAGGCGTGCCTTCCCCGCTCATCCTGAGTAGGGACTGAGCTTGGCGAAGGCCCGTATCGAAGGACGGGTTGCGGCAAAGCGCCGAGGGGCGTTAAGCCGTGATCCGGTCCAGCAGCTCTTCGGCGCTGAGGCCGAGACGGCGGATCTGGGCGGCGATCTCGGGCCAGCGGTGGTTCAGGAAATCGTCGCGCCCGGCCTTGCGCAGGCGCTCGGTCGCCCCGGAGGCGACGAACATGCCGACTCCGCGCCTGACCAGCACCAAACCCTCGTCCTGGAAGCTCTGATAGGCCTTTGCGACGGTGAGCGGGTTGGCGCCGAACTCGGCGGCGAGGCTTCGCACCGACGGAAGCGCGTCGCCGTCGCCGACCCGGCCTTCGAGGATCATGGCGGCGATGTTGTCGCGCAGGCGGAGGTAGACGGGGCGTTCTTCTGACACAGCGCTATAGTGAGCTAACACAGTGCCGCAGTCAAGGGCGTGTCTTGCCTCCCCGCGCCGAAGGCGTGGGGAGGGGGACCAGGCGAAGCCTGGTGGAGGGGTCCTTCGATACGGGCCTTCGCCAGGCTCAGTCCCTGCTCAGGATGAGCGGCCGGGAGCATGCCCTGACCGCTCATCCTGAGTAGCCGCTGAGCCCTTCGACGCCGCCTGCGGCGGCGCTCAGGATGAACTTCAGCTTCGCCGAAGTCGAAGCGGCGTATCGAGGACCCCTCCACCAGGCTTCGCATGGTCCCCCTCCCCATCTGGCGATGGGGAGGTAAAGCTACCACTCCCGCACCACCTGCTCCATCACCGGCCGGGGCCGTTCATCGAGCTCGCCGCCCCGGCTGCCGAGGAAGAAGAAGCCGCCGATCCGCTCGGGCGGGCGGCCGCCCAGCGACTCGAGCACCGGCGGCGAGTAGGCGGCCCAGCCGGTGACCCAGCCGCCGCCGAAGCCCAAAGCGGCGGCGGCGTGGAGGAGGTTCATGGCGACGGCGCCGCAGGAGAGCTCCTGCTCGAAAACCGGGATCTTGTGGCCGTGGAGCGGGCTGGAAAGGAGGACGACCAGCTCCGGGGCCTGGACGGCGAAGCGCTGCACCGCTTCCACCTCCAGCCGGGCGGGCGGCTCCGCCTTGCCGGAGCGGTAGGCGGCCTGGAGCATCTCGGCGAAGGCCGGGCGGCGGTCTTTCGCGACGTGGACGAAGCGCCAGGGGAAGAGCTTGCCGTGGTCCGGCGTTCGGGCGGCGATCTCCAGTATCTGCCGAAGCTGGGCGGAGTCGGGGCCGGGCTCGACAAGGTCGCGCGGCCGGCAGGAACGGCGGGTCGCCAGATAGGAGAGTAGCGAAGAGCGGTCGTTGAACATCGCCGGGGCGCTAGCAGCCTTGCGGAAGTGCAACAATCGGCTTCACATCGGCGTTTTCGCCGCTAGTGTCCCCGGCTCAAAGCGGCGGCACAGCCGTGCGGGACAAACGAGAGGGTGAGGCATGACGGGTTTCAAGGACATGTCGCAATGGGCCGAGGGCGACTGGATCGCGGCGATCGCCCTTGCGGTGCTGGCCTTCTTCCTCACGGTGGGCGCGATCGTCGCCACGAACCGAAAGCCGGAATTCCTCGGGCATCCCAAGGGCCTCTACATGCTGTTCTTCGCCGAAATGTGGGAGCGCTTCTCTTATTACGGCATGCGGGCGATCCTGATTTTCTACCTCACCCAGCACTGGCTGTTCTCCGACAGCAAATCGAACCTGATCTACGGCGCCTACACCAGCCTGGTCTACATCACCCCGGTGCTCGGCGGCTATCTCGCCGACCGCTACCTGGGCCAGCGCAAGGCCGTTCTGTTCGGCGGCATATTGCTCGCGGCCGGGCATAGCCTGATGGCGGTCGAAGGCGTCGGCGGGCAGGACGATCCCACGATCAACGTCTTCTGGATGGCGCTGGCCTTCATCATCGTCGGCTCGGGCTTCCTCAAGGCAAATATCTCGGTGATGGTGGGGCAGCTCTACAAGCTGACCGACATCCGGCGCGACGGCGCCTACACGATCTTCTACATGGGCATTAACGTCGGCGCGGCGATCGGAACGATCCTGGTCGCCTATCTCGGCCAGACGGTCGGCTGGGGATACGGCTTCGGCCTCGCCGGGATCGGAATGCTCGCCGGCCTCGTCGTCTTCGTCCTCGGCAAGGGTGCTCTCAAAGGCGCCGGCGAAGCCCCGCGCGTTCTGGCCCGGGGCAAGGAGATGGTCATCTACGCCATCGGCCTCGGCTCGGTCGCGGTGATCTGGGCCCTGATCCAGTACCAGGACGTCATCCAGTGGCTGCTCATCGTCTCGGGCGTCTCGCTCCTGGGCTACGTTCTCTACGAAAGCTTCAAGCTGCCCAAGGAACCGCGCGAGCGGATGTTCGCGATCCTGTTCCTGATCGCGCTGAACCCCCTGTTCTGGGGCCTGTTCGAGCAGGCGGGCGGTTCGATGAACCTGTTCACGGACCGTTTCGTCGACCGCAGCGGCGTTCCGGCCGGCATCTTCCAGTCGATCAACCCCATCTACATCATCCTGCTCGCCCCGCTCTTCGCCGCCTTGTGGCAGTGGCTCGGCAGGATCGGGCGCGAACCTTCGGCGCCGGCCAAGTTCGGCCTGGCGCTCGCCCAGATGGGCCTCGCCAACCTCGTGCTCGTGTGGGGCGCCGAAGCCTATGGCATCGCCGCCATGACCCCCGTCATCCTCGTCTTCATGTATTATCTGTTCGCTACGACCGCTGAGCTCTGCCTCTCCCCCGTCGGGCTGTCCGCGATGAACCGGCTCGCGCCGCACTATCTTGCGTCGCTGATCATGGGCGCCTGGTTCTACATGACCGCAGTCGGCAATTTCGTCGCGGGCAAGATCGGCGAGGCGACCGGCGGCCATGACGGCGAGATGACCAAGCAGGGCCTGCTCGATATCTACGAGCTGTTCGGCTACATCAGCATCGGCGCCGCGGTCCTGGTACTGCTGGTCTCGCCGATCGTGAAGCGCTGGATGCACCTCGATACGCTGGAGGACCGCACCGAAGCCGGCGATCGCGAGCTCGCCGGCTACAAGGAGGTCGGCGGCGACCGGGGCCAGGACGCCGGAATGTTCCCGCACCGCGAAACCAAGCCAGAAACCAAAGAGACCTGACGAAAAGGAACTCGATGCGCCTCCTCCCCTGTGCGGCCGTCCTCTCGGCCGCCCTGCTTTCCGCCTGTACCCAGAACCAGAAGCCGCAGACGGCGTCCGCCCAGGCGCCCCGGACTCCGCCGAAAAGCTACTCGAGGGATCCCTTCCCCTCGACGTACAAGCGCTATCCCGGAGCGGTGACGGCGATCACCGGCGCCACCGTCTTCGACGGCGAGGGCGCCCGGATCGAGAACGGGACGGTGGTGCTGGCGGACGGACTGGTTCAGGCCGTGGGCGGTCCGGATACGGCCATACCGGCCGGAGCCACCAGGATCGACGCGGCCGGCAAGTGGGTCACCCCCGGCATCATCGACATCCACAGCCATCTCGGCGACTATCCCAGCCCTTCGGTCGAGGCCCATCAGGACGGCAACGAAATCACCGGGCCGGTGCGTCCGGAAGTGTGGGCGGAGCACAGCGTCTGGCCGCAGGATCCCGGCTTCACCCGGGCGCTGGCCAACGGCGGAGTCACCAGCCTCCATGTCCTGCCGGGTTCGGCGAACCTGTTCGGCGGCCGCGGGGTCACGCTCAAGAACGTGCCCGGGCGGGTGATGCAGCAGATGAAGTTTCCCGGCGCCCCTTATTCGCTGAAGATGGCGTGCGGCGAGAACCCGAAGCGGGTCTATGGCGGCCGCAACCAGATGCCCGGCAGCCGCATGGCCAATATCGCGCTGATGCGGCAGACCTGGGCGCGGGCCCAGGAATATCGGCGCAAGTGGGACGCCTATGAGCGAAACGGCGGCGAGATGCCGGGCCGAGACCTCGCCATGGACACTCTGCGGGGCGTCCTGGCGGGCGAGATCACGGTCCAGAACCATTGCTACCGCGCCGACGAGATGGCCAACATCATGGATATGGCCAAGGAGTTCGGCTATAAGGTCACCGCCTTCCACCATGCCGTCGAAAGCTACAAGATCGCCGACCTGCTGAAGGCGCACGGCGCCTGCTCGGCGATGTGGGCCGACTGGTACGGCTTCAAGATGGAAGCCTATGACGGGATCCAGGAGAATATCCCGCTGGTCCACAACGCGGGCGCCTGCGCGATCGTCCACTCCGACGATCCGAACGGAATCCAGCGCCTCAACCAGGAAGCCGCCAAGGCGCTCGCCAACGGCCGCCGGATGGGGATCGACATATCGGACGAGGTCGCCTGGACCTGGCTCAGCTTCAACCCGGCCAAGGCGCTCGGCGTCGGCGAGCGGACGGGCAGCCTTCGCGCCGGCAAGATGGCGGACGTGGTGCTTTGGAACGGGCATCCGTTCAGCGTCTACACCAGGCCCGACCGGGTCTGGGTCGACGGCGCCTTGATGTACGATTCCAGCGACCCGAAGCGCCGGCCGGTCAGCGATTTCGAGCTCGGCCAGCCGGGCGAAGGGGATGTGAAGTGAAGGGCGTGTCGGTGACCGGGGGCCGTCATTCCGGACTTGATCCGGAATCCATGAACACTGCGGGTCGGGATTTCAAGGGTCCGCGTTCATGGATCCCGGCCTTCGCCGGGATGACGGCGTGCGCATTGGCGCTCGCCGCAGCCGCGCCCGCCTTCGCCCAGACCATCGCGATCACTGGCGGCACTGTTGCGCTCGGCGACGGCTCGGAGCCGATCGAGGGCGGCACGGTCGTGGTGCAGAACGGGCGAATCCTCGCTGCGGGCCGCAACGTCGCGGTTCCGGCGGGCGCCCAGCGGGTCGACGCGACCGGCAAATGGGTCACGCCCGGAATCGTCGCCGGTTTCTCCAGGGTCGGCCTCGTCGAGGTCGACGCGGTGGGCTCGACCAACGACGTCTCGGCCGGCAATTCTCCGTTCAGCGCCGCCATCGACGT
>DASVTA010000138.1:0-5212 GCA_036387815.1 Allosphingosinicella sp. | reverse complement strand
ACGCCGATGGCGGCCAACTTCAATCTGGTGCCCGCCGCCTTGCTGGAGCTCAAGGACCGGAACGGCGTGATCAAGGCGCAGGTCGGCACGGCGCTACCGCTGCTCGCGATCAACATCCTCTTCATCTGGTGGTTCGCCTTTCGCTGAGCCGTCATCCCGGACTTGATCCAGGATCCATGAACACGGGATTCTTCAAGTCGAGCCGTGTTCGTGGATTCCCGCTTTCGCGGGAATGACGGTAAGGGGCGCTCATGGTCCACACCCTCACCTCCGAAACCGCCGCCCGCTTCGCCGGGATCGCGCTCGGCCACGTCACCCGCGAATATCCGCACAAGCTCGACCATGTCCTGGACGGGCCGGAGGACGTGGCGGGGCCGCGCGAGCTTCACCCGATCTTCTACGGAAGCTTCGACTGGCACAGCTGCGTCCACGGCTGGTGGCTGATGCTTCGGCTGCGGCGGCTGTTCCCGGACCTTCCGGTCGCTGGGGAGGTCGAGGCGCTGGCCGATGAGATGCTGACTCCGGACAAGGTGGCGGGCGAGCTCGCCTATCTCGACCGCGCCTATTCCGGCGGCTTCGAGCGGCCCTACGGCTGGGCCTGGCTGCTCGCCCTCCACGCCGAGGCGCAGCGCCATGAGGACCGGCCCTGGGCGGCCGACCTGGAGCCGCTCGCCCGCGCCTTCGCCGATCGTTTCCAGCTCTATCTGCCCAAGCTGACCTATCCGATCCGGGTCGGCACCCACTTCAACTCCGCCTTCGCGGCGATCCTGGCGCTCGAATGGGCGGAGCCCAACGATCCTCCGCTCGCCGACCGGATCCGCGAGCGGGCGCGAAGCTGGTTCGGCGAGGATCGCAATTGCCAGGCCTGGGAGCCGGGGGGAGACGAGTTCCTGTCCTCCGCCCTCACGGAGGCCCTGTGCATGCGCCGAACGCACGGCGAGGATCAGTTCCGCCAGTGGTTCGGGCTTTTCCTGCCGGACCTCGCCGCCGGCGAGCCGCTCAGCCTCTTCACCCCCGCCACCGTCTCGGACCGCTCCGACGGCAAGATCGCTCATCTCGACGGCCTCAACCTCAGCCGCGCCTGGTGCTGGCGCCAGCTCGCTCCTGCGCTGTTGCCGGAGCTCGCGCAGCTCGCTCTGCGAACCGCCAACGAGCATCTCGCCGCCAGCCTCCCCCATGTCTCCGGCGACTATATGGGCGAGCACTGGCTCGCCACCTTCGCCCTTCTGGCGCTCGAAGAATGAGCCTTCTGCGCCCCCTCACGCCGGGCGAGGCCGGCCTTCTCGACGAGGCCTTCCTCGGCCGCCTCGACTCCGGCATGGTCCGTCTCGTGGAGGGCCATGACGACAATCCTTTCCCCCGAGCCGCCTTCCGCAAGGGGAACACCGCGATCACGCTTCGCAAGACGGTCTATTTCGGAGCGCATTACAGCGCCGATTTCGCCCGCGCCGATCCCCACGCCTGCGGGCTGTTCCTCCACGAGATGACCCATGTCTGGCAATATCGGCGGCTGGGCCTCGCCCGCTTCTTCCTGAGATACGGGCGCGAGCTGTGCGCCTGCCGTTTCAACGCGCCCGCCATGTACCGCTACGTGCCGGGCGAGACCCGCTTCGAGGAGGCCCGGCTGGAGGCTCAGGCGCAGATGGTCGGCGACTATTGCGAGGCCCGGCACCGGGGCGACGAGGCGCGGGCGAGGCTGATCGAGAGGAGCCTCCAGGGGAGCGGGATCTACGGGCTTTGACCATCGACTCCTCCCCGAGCTTGCTCGGGGAGGGGGACCGCGGCGCGAAGCGTCGTGGTGGAGGGGCAACGCCGACTCCGGATCACTCCTCCACCAGGCTTCGCCTGGTCCCCCTCTCCGAGGCAAGCTCGGGGAGGATTTAAGGGCCGACGGCCATCCCCCTCTGATCCTCTCTTCCCATCGAGATCAGGAACGGATCGCCCGACTGCATCTCCTGGAAGTCGCGCTTGGAGCGCAGGCCGCGCCACTGGACGGCGATCAGGGCCTGGCCGATCGCGCCGCGGAGCGTGTCGCCGGGGCCGAGGAGGATGATCCGGTCCGGGGCATATTCCTTCACCGCCACCTGGATCGCCCGGGTGAAGTCGTAGGTCTCGAGGATCTGGTGGACGAAGGTGTAATCGTGAAGCGCCTGGCGGCCGCTCGCGAAGGGTCTCCAGATATGGCCTCGGCCGTCGATCATCGGCGCCTCGGGCGCCCCGAACCACTCGGCCGGGAGCTGCGCCAGTGCGCGCTCCGACGAGCCGGCCATGAGCGGCGTGTGGAAGGGGCCGTGGTTGACGAGGCGGAGCGGCTCGCGCGCCGGAGTCGGCGGCGCTTCGTCGAGGAGTGCGGCGAGGCCGGCTTCATTGCCGGCGAAGACGATCATCCCGCCCAGCTCGATCGAGACGAAAAGCCTGCAGCCCTCGCGCGACCCGATGGCGGCGGCGAGCGCGAGCACCTGCTCGCGAAGCTCGGGAAGCCCCTTCCACTCCTCGTCGGCGAGGGTGAGGAGGACCTGGCCGCCGGGCTCGCCCGCCTGGCTGTTCTCGCCCATGGCGTCGATTATCCGGAAGCCCTGCTCCGCTTCGACCGCGCCGGCGACGGCAAGGGTCGTGTACCAGCCCATCGAATTTCCGGTGACGGCGGCGATGTCGAAGCGGGAGCGGTCGATGGCGAGGAAATCGGCATAGGAAGCGGCGAAGATGAGCGGCGAGGCGATGTCGCCGCGCGTGTGGAGCGCCGGGCTGAAGCGCTCGGCGCCGTCGAGCTCCGAGAGGGTAGGCTGGCCGCGCTCTGAGCGAATCTTGTCGAAGGATGTGACGAGATCGCCATTTTTTGCATGGAATCGCTTCAGATAGCCAAGTTCCGCCTTGCCGTAGGTGCCTCTGCCCGGACAGACGATCAGCGCCGACTGCCGCTCAGCCACGGACCATCTCCAGCGCCGCGGCGACGATCGAATCGCGGCTCGGCAGGGTCAGGGTCGCGGCCCGGCCGAGCGGGATGAACGAATCCTCCGCCGCGATCCGCGCGCAGGGGACGCCCGGCGCCCGCTCGGCGAACAGCGCCATCAGCGCCTCGCTCTGCGATCCGGTCTTCCGGCATTCGTCGACGATCAGGATCCGCTCGCAGCCGGCGACCGCCTCGAGCAGCCCCTCTTCGTTGAGCGGGGCGAGCCAGCGCAGGTCGATCACCCGGAGGTTCACTCCGTGCCGCGCCTTCAGGATCCTCTCCGCCTGGCGCGAGAGGAAATAGCCGTTCGCGTAGCTGACGATGGCGAGGTCGGAGCCGTCGCCATGCACTCCGAGCTCGCCGAGCCGCACCGGCTTCGCCGACCCCGGCGCCGCATAGGTCGAGGTCCACAGCGCGTCGCCTTCCTCGTGGAGGTCGCGGGTCATGTAGAGCGCGATCGGCTCGACGAAGACGATGACCCTCTGCTCCTCCAGCGCCAGCCGAACGCATTCGCGGAGCATCTCGACCGCGTCCGCGCCGTTGCTCGGGCAGGCGAGGACCAGCCCGGGTATGTCGCGGAAGATGGCGAGGCTGTTGTCGTTGTGGAAATGACCGCCGAAGCCCTTCTGGTAGCCGAGGCCGGCGATCCGGATGATCGTCGGGTTGGTGTACTGGCCGTTGGAGAAGAAGCTCAGCGTCGCCGCCTCGCCGCGTATCTGGTCCTCGGCATTGTGGACGTAGGCGAGGAACTGGATCTCGGTGATCGCGAGCAGGCCGTTATGCGCCGCGCCGATGCCGAGGCCCAATATGCTCTGCTCGTCGAGCAGGGTGTTGATCACCCGGCAGGAGCCGAAGCGCTCGTGGAGCTTGGCGGTGACGTTGTAGACGCCGCCCTTGGGCCCGACGTCCTCGCCGGCGACGATGATTTGGGGATAAGCGAGCATCAGGTCGGCGAGCGCCCAGCTCAGCAGGCGCGCCATATGCTGGGGCTTGTCGATCATGCTCTTGTCGCGCGCGAACAAGGCCTCGCGCTGCTCGGGCGTGGGCGTGTTGGCGCGGGCGGGAGGGCGTTTGGGCGGGACGATGGTCGCCATCACCTCCTTGCCGGTCGTCAGCTTGGGGCGCGTGATCGCCTGCTCGGCGATCCGGGCGAGGGTGGCTTCGCTCTCGTTGTAGATGTCGAGGATCTGGCTCTGCGAGAGCAGGTCCTGCTCGAGCAGCAAAGCGGCGCTGAACAGCAAGGGATCGCGCTCCTCGTCCTGCTCGATCTGGGCCTTGGTCAGGTAGGTCGCCTGGACGTCGGAGCCGGCATGGCCGTAGAGCCGCACGCAATCCATGTGCAGGAAGACGGGCTGCCTTCGGATGCGGGCGTGGCGGGCCGCCTCCAGCGCGCCGCGATAGGCGTCGGCCATGTCGAGCCCGCTGCAGCGGACATAGTGGAGGCCGGGCCGGTTGCGGAAGGAAGCCTCAATCCACCCGCTGGGAGTGCGGGTCGAGATGCCGATGCCATTGTCCTCGCACAGGAAGACGAGCGGCATCGGGCTGCCCTGAAAGGCCGCCCAGGCGGCGGTGTTGAAAGCGCCCTGGGCGGTCGAATGATTGGCCGAGGCGTCGCCGAAGCTCGCCAGAACGAGGGAGTCGGTGCGAAGCGCCGTCTCCTCGAGCTTCAGCATCTTGGCGATGCCGATGCTGAACGCGGCCCCGACCGCCTTGGGCAAATGCGAGGCGATGGTGCTCGTCTGCGGCGGGATGGCGAGCGGCTTCGATCCGATCACCTTGTGGCGGCCGCCCGAGATCGGATCCTCCGCCGAGGCCGCGAAGCTGAGCAGCATGTCCCACAGCGGAGTCTGCCCCGGAAGCTTCTTCGAGCGGTGGATCTGGAAGGCGTTGGACCGGTAGTGGAGGAAGGCCATGTCGTCGGCCCGGAAGGCCTCGGCGACGGCGGCGTTGTTCTCGTGGCCCGAGCTCCCGATCGTGTAGAAGCCTTCGCCGCGGGCCTGAAGCTTGCGCGAGAGGCGGTCCATCTGCCGGCTGGCGACCTGGCTGTGGAAGATCTCGACCATGGCCTCGCGGGAGAGGCCGACGTCGGCAGGCTGCACGTCGGCCGTGCGCCGGGGAAGCTTGCCGTCCCGCACCCGGGCGACGAACTTCTGATGAATGGCTTCGGCGGCGTCCATGGCGGGCCGACTAACGGCGTTGCTTGCGAATGGGAAGCCGCCCCCCGTCTTCCCGGCGAAAGCCGGGACCTCAGGACGAGAAGTC
>DASVTA010000137.1:0-1646 GCA_036387815.1 Allosphingosinicella sp. | reverse complement strand
GGTCAGCAAGCCGCGTTCGGCGTCCCACGCGGCATTGGTCAGCATCGGCTTGCCCTCCTGCGCCCACCAGCCCGGCTTGAAGTCGAAGCCGGCCAGCTCGGCCCGGCCGCGCCGCATGACGAAGGGGACGAAGCTGACATTGTAGGCGCCCGAGCCGCAGGCGAGCAGAAGCAGGGTTTCTCCGGCGCCCAGATCGGCGATCTCCGCCTCCTCGGGACCCCCGACCTCGTCCAGGGTGCAGCCATGCTTCCGCCGCAGCGCCTTCAGCATGGCGGCGGAAGGGACGGCCCCCCGGCCCGCCGCTAACGGCCGCGCCACGACGACCGGAAGCGGCGGCGGCGAAATATTGCCGGGAGCCCGCTTGCCCGGTCGGACCAGCGCCGTGGCGGTTCCGGTCCTGCGCTGCTTCTCGTCCATGTAGAGCATTGCGGCGCTTGCGCCCTTCAGCGACACGATGCCGAGCGGCTTGCCGTCCGCCGACTCCAGCCGAAGCCGGCCGGCCGAGCGCAGGGCGGCGATCATCGCCGCCGTGTCGGCGGGGGCGACGCTCGTCTCGCCCTCGGCGCCGACCAAGCGGATCGGAAGCCTGATGCCGTCCGCGCTGACGGCGGCGGCATTGCTGTCGGAGCCGAGCGCGAAAGAGAAGACGGGCAGGGAATCGGCTTCGGGTCCGCGCCGGACGCTCATCGTCAGCGCCTCGTCGGGCGAGTTCTCCGGCATCAGCGCGACGGCATGGCAGGCGCGGCCATTGTCGCAGCCGACGGTCCAGTCGTGGAAGGTGCGGAGCTCGGCGGGCTGCGGCGAGACGGCGGCGAAAGCGAGGAGGAGAGCGATCATGCCGCCAGCCTAACCTCTCTCGGCCCGCAACGCCATTGCCGCCCGCCATTGCCCGGAGGCGGCGGCTTCCCTACATCGCCGATGATCGTGACCGCGGAGATGTTTGATGCTCGTAGCCCTGATCGGGGTGCTGTTGATCCTGCTGAAGGTGATCTGGTGGATCCTGGTGATTCAGATCGTCCTCAGCCTGCTGATCGCGTTCAACGTCATCAATACCCATAATCCCTGGGTCGGCGGGCTGGCGCGCGGTCTCGACCGGATCACCGAGCCGGTCTACCGGCCGATTCGACGCGTTCTGCCCGATTTCGGTGGGCTGGACTTCAGCCCGATGGTCGTCCTCGTCGTCATCATGATCCTGAACGAGCTTCTCTACGGCGCCGCGCGGGATCTCCAGCGCGCCTACGGATGACGGCTGAGCGCATTGACGGCCGCGCCTTCGCCGGGCGGCTGCGCGAGCGCGTCGCCAGGGCCGTCCCCGCTTTCGCCGCCGCGGCCGGACGGGCACCCGGGCTCGCGGTCGTGCTGGTGGGCGAGGATCCGGCGAGCTCGGTCTACGTCCGCTCCAAGGGCAAGGCCACGACCGAAGCCGGAATGGCGAGCTTCGAGCACCGCCTCCCAGACGGCGTCTCCCAGCAGGAGCTTCTGGCGCTGGTTCGCGAGCTCAATCGCGACGAGGCCGTCGACGGGATCCTCGTGCAGCTGCCGCTTCCGGCCGGGATCGACGACAAGGCGGTGATCGAGGCGATCGACCCGTCGAAGGACGTGGACGGTTTCCATCCGATCAACGCCGGCCGCCTCGCCGTGGGCGA
>DASVTA010000136.1:0-4502 GCA_036387815.1 Allosphingosinicella sp. | reverse complement strand
ATAAGCTCATGCTCCAGGAGAGCCTCCGGCCCGCCCTCGAACAGGCGTCTCCTCAGCCGGGCGCGGTGGCCCCGGCCATCGAGAGACTCGTCGGCCATAAGGGAAGATTAAGCTTGCGGAGCCTCTTAGGCAAACCGCTTTGCCGCCGCCGCCGCGAAAGGTACGGAGGCGCAATGGAAGCGGCCTGACGAAAGGTTGTACGCCGGTGGATGAGGAGGCCGTAGTGACGGAGCGGCGGCGGCCGGTGAAGCGGCTGACGGCGCTCGCCCTGCTCGGCCTGCTCCTGCTCGCCCTCCTCATCGCCTGGACCCAGCGCCGGCCGATCGCCTCCGACTATATCGAGCGCGAGCTCGCCCGCCGCAACGTCCGGGCCACGTACGAGGTCACGCAGATCGGCTTTCGAACCCAGCGACTCGAAAATCTGGTGATCGGCGATCCCCGCAACCCGGACCTCACCGCCCGTTGGATGGAGATCCGGCTGAGCTGGGCCGGAGTGAGCCGGCCCAAGGTGAAGCTGATCACCGCCCGCGGAGTCCGGCTCAACGCCCGGCTCGGCAGGGACGGCAAGATCAGCTTCGGCGACATCGACCGGCTGCTGCCGCCGCCGACCGGCCTGCCGGTCCGCCTCCCGGACCAGCAAGTCGACATCGCCGGCTCCACGGTTCGCTTCGACACGCCCGCGGGCCGGATCGGGATCGCGCTGGAAGGGAAGGGCAATCTCGCCGGCGGCTTTCGCGGCCGGATGGCCGCCGCCGCGCATGGGCTGAGGCTGGGCAGCTGCCGGATCGCGGGGGCGAAAGGACTCTGGGCCGTCGGCGTCTCCGATCTGAAGCCGGCATTCCGGGGCCCCGCACAGGTCGAGCGCCTGGCCTGCGGCGAGCGCCTTGCGGTGGCGGGGATCGCCCTCGAGCTGGACGCGAGCCTCGCCCCCGGCCTCGACAGCTGGAAGGGAAGCACTGGGCTTCGGGCCGCCCGGGTCGAGGCGGGCGCGATTTCTCTTGCGGGCCTCAGCGGGCGCATCGGCCTCGATGGCGACGCTCGGTTGACCCGCGGCGACCTTAACCTCGCCTCCGCCGCCGTTCGATCAGGGTCGATCGCGGCGGGACGCTCGACGGTCGATGGGCGCTACGCCATCTCCCTCGCCGACGGCGGCTTCACCCTGCTTGGCGACGCCAGCGCCCGAGGAATCGCCGCGAAGGCGCCAATGGCCGGGGCGGTCGCCGCGCTTCGCTCGACGGGCGGAACGCCGCTTGGGCCGATCGGCGACGCCTTGGCCGCGGCGCTTTCGAGGGCGGCCGCCGGCTTCGACGCCGAGGGCGCGCTCCGGCTGGTCAACGGTTCGGGTTTCGGGGGCATCCGCTTCGAGCGCCTGGGCGCCGCCAGCCGAAGCGGCGCCCGGCTCGCGCTGGGGGGCGGCCAGGGCCTCACTTATTACTGGCCGAGCGGCCTCACCCGGCTCGATGGACAGCTGAACGTCTCGGGCGGCGGCTTTCCCGCGATCCGGCTGAGCCTCGACCAGCCGAGGCCCGGAGCGCCGATCCGGGGCAGCGGCCGGATCCAGCCGATGCGGGTCGGCAATTCGCGCCTCGCTCTGGGCGACATCGCCTTCACCGCGGCGCCCGGCGGCGAGACCCGCGTTTCGACCGTGGCGACGCTTGACGGGCCGCTGGCGAATGGCTGGGTCCGCGGGCTGGTGCTTCCGATTTCCGGCCGTCTCGACGGCCGCGGCGGCTTCGCCTTCGGGACGAGCTGCACTCCGGCGCGGTTCGAGGCGCTCCGGATCGGCAGCCTTCGCCTCGGCCGGACGTCGCTTCCATTGTGCCCCTCGGGCCGCGCGCTGGTCTGGAGTCGGCCCGGCGGCCGCATCGAAGGCGGCACCGAGCTTCGCTCGCCCCGCGTCGCCGGCACTTTGGGCGCCTCGCCCCTGAGCGTCTCGGCAAGCCGCCTTCGCTTCGCCCTCGCCGGCCCCGGCTTCACCGCCTCGGATCTGGAAGTCCGGCTCGCCTCCCACCGCCTCGATCTCGGCTCTCTCACCGGCGACTTCGGCAGCGCCGGAGTGACCGGCCGCTTCGGCGGCCTCTCGGGAAAGCTCGGGAACGTCCCGCTGCTGATGAGCGGGGGCAGCGGCACCTGGGGGGTGAGAGGCGCCGATCTCGCCATGACCGGCGGGATGACGGTTTCGGACGAGCTCGACCCACCCCGCTTCTATCCCCTGGTCACTCGCGACTTCCGGCTCACGCTCGCGGACAACCGGATCGCCGCCGGCGCCTGGCTGCACGATCCGGAGACCGGGACCCGGATCGTTCGCGCCGATATCGGCCACGATCTCGGCACCAGCCGCGGCCGCGCCGATCTCGACGTGCCCGGCATCCGCTTCGACAAGGATTACCAGCCCGAGCAGCTCACTCGGCTCACCACGGGCGTGATCGCCCTCGTCAACGGGATCCTGAAGGGGCAGGGCGGCATAGAGTGGGACTCCGAAGGCTCCCGCAGCAGCGGCGCCTTTTCCACCGACGACATGGATTTCGCCGCCGCCTTCGGTCCGGTCGAGGGCCTGTTCACGACCCTGCAATTCACCGACCTGCTCGGCCTCGTCAGCGCGCCGGGGCAGCAGGCGGAGATCGGCCTCGTCCGCGCCGGCATCGACGTCCTCGACGGACGGCTGCGCTACCAGCTTCTGCCCGGCCTGCAGGTCAAGGTCGAGAGCGGCCGCTGGCCGTTCGCCGGCGGCGAGCTTATCCTCGAGGAGACGATCCTCGATTTCTCGAAGCCCTCGGCCAAGCGCCTCACCTTCCGGGTCGAGCGTCTCGACGCGGCGCTCTTCATCCAGAAGATGGAGTTCGCCAACATCACGGCCACCGGGACTTTCGACGGAGTGATCCCGATGGTCTTCGACGAGCGCGGCGGCCGGATCGTCGGCGGCCGCCTCGTCGCCCGGCCCGAAGGCGGAACCCTCTCCTACATAGGCGAGCTCACCGACAAGGCGCTCGGAGTCTACGGCAAGCTCGCCTTCGACGCGCTGAAGTCCATGCGCTACTCCAAGCTGACCATCGCCCTCGACGGCGCCCTCGAGGGCGAGTTCGTCGCCGGGATTGAGCTCGACGGGGTCGCCCGCGACCAGATGCTCACCGTCGCCCCCGCCGGCGGGTTGAGGGGCATGGTGGCGAGCCGCGCGCTCGGCCAGCTCGCCAAGATCCCGTTCGAGTTCAACATCACGGTGAAGGGCCCCTTCCGCGCCCTTATCGGGACGATGCGCTCGCTCCACGACCCGACCCTGCTCATCCAGTCGACCCTTCCGGACCTGATCCGTGGCAAGCCGGAAGAGCCCCCCTCCGTTCAGCCCCAGGAAAGCGAGATTGTGCGATGAAGCGGTCGTTGTTGACGTTGTTGCGTTGCGGTGCGACGCAGGGCGCGATGAGACGGATGAAGGTCCTCCTCGCCGTGCCGGTTGTTCTCATGTCGGCCGGATGCGTTCAGGTGAGCGCTCCGGAGAAGCCGATAGAGATCAATCTCAACATCAACATCAGGCAGGAGGTCGTCGTTCGTCTCCAACAGGACGTGCGCGATCTCATCAAAGAGAATCCGGGAGTGTTTTGACATGAGCCGCCATCTGAAACTGATCCTCGCCGCGGGCATCGGGCTTGGCGCCGTGCTGGGCACGACCACCGCTTTCGCCATGCTCCAGGATGCGTCCGCGCAGCTGCGCGCCTCCGGCCAGGTCGGCGAGCAGGCCGACGGCTATCTCGGCCTCGTCGGCTCGGCGCCGGCCGCGGTCCGGGCCCAGGTCGACTCCGTCAACATCAAGCGCCGCGCCTACTACACCGATCTCGCCGCCAAGCGCGGCGCCAAGATCGAGGAGGTCGCCGCCACCACCGCCTGCGAGCTGTTCCGCACCAAGGTCGCCCAGGGCCAATATTACCGTCTCCCCGATGGCGTCTGGCGCCAGCGCGACTCCGCCCCGATCCCGCTTCCGGCTTATTGCGGGTAAGGGGAGGGGCGCCCCGTCATCGCGGCGAAAGCCGGGGCCTCAGGTCAAGAAGTCTCGGCGGGTCTCCCCGACGTCCCGGCTTTCGCCGGGATGACGTCGACCCGCGCTTACCGAGCGCATTCGCGGCCGCGGTGCGAGCGAAAGCGAATTCCGACCGCGTTCCCCGATATCCTATTGCGGCTGGGGCCGGGGCGCGCTTTCCTCGCCGCAGCCTAGGTCGTTGATGCAGGCGCGCGGGGGCGAGGCGGAGAGGGCGAACCCCGCCCGGAACCGCTCCGCCACCAGGCCGAGCAGGCGCGGGGTGACCGGCACGTAGACCATGTAGGTGCCGCCGGCATAGCCTTCGAGCTCGGCGAAGGTGACCTTGAGCCTGGTCACTCGTCCGTCGGCGGCCGCCAAAGCCATGCTGTCATAGGAAGGCTGGTCGCATTGCCCGTCGAGCCCGCGGTTCCTGCTCCTGCGCAATTCGTTCAAGGCGGGGCAAAGCAGGTCCCGGATCTCGGCCTTGGCCGCG
>DASVTA010000135.1:0-4267 GCA_036387815.1 Allosphingosinicella sp. | reverse complement strand
TTCCAGCCCGATCTCGGCAAGGATCGCGACAAGCTCGCGGCCGCGATCGGCGCCTACGACGGCCTCGCGGTCCGCTCCGCCACCAAGGTCACGGCCAAGATCCTGGCCGAAGCCAAAAGCCTGAAGGTCATCGGCCGGGCGGGGATCGGAGTCGACAATGTCGACATCCCGGCCGCCACCGAGCGCGGCGTTGTCGTCATGAACACGCCCTTCGGCAACTCGATCACCACGGCGGAGCATGCGATCGCACTGATGTTCGCCCTCGCCCGCGACCTGCCCGCCGCCGACCTTTCCACCCAGGCGGGCAAATGGGAGAAGAACCGCTTCATGGGCGTCGAGCTGACCAGCAAGACGCTCGGGCTGATCGGGGCGGGCAATATCGGCTCGATCGTCGCCGACCGTGCGCTCGGCCTCAGGATGAAAGTGGTGGCCTACGATCCTTTCCTGACGCCCGAGCGGGCGCTCGATCTCGGCGTCGAGAAGGTGGAACTGGACGAGCTGCTGGCCCGCGCCGACTTCATCACCCTCCACACCCCGCTGACCGACCAGACGCGGAACATCCTCTCCCGGGAGAATCTGGGGAAGACCCGGAAGGGCGTGAGGATCGTCAATTGCGCCCGCGGCGGCCTGATCGACGAGGCGGCGCTCAAGGAGGCGCTGGATTCGGGCCAGGTCGCCGGCGCCGCGCTCGACGTCTTCGTCGAGGAGCCGGCCAAGGCCAGCCCGCTGTTCGGAACGCCCGGCCTGATCGCCACTCCGCACCTCGGCGCCTCAACGACGGAAGCCCAGGTCAACGTCGCGATCCAGGTCGCCGAGCAGATGGCTGAGTTCCTGGTGCGGGGGGGAGTGACCAACGCCCTCAACATGCCCTCCCTCTCCGCCGAGGAAGCGCCGAGGCTCAGGCCCTATATGGCGCTCGCGGAAAAGCTGGGCTCGCTCGTCGGCCAGCTGTCGCACGGGGCGATCGCGGGCCTGTCGATCGAGGCCGAGGGCGCCGCCGCCGAGCTCAAGATGAAGCCGATCACCGGCGCGGTGCTCGCCGGCTTCATGCGGGTCCATTCCGATACGGTGAACATGGTCAACGCGCCCTATCTGGCCAAGGAGCGGGGGCTCGACGTCCGCGAGATAAGGCACGACCGCGAGACCGATTATCACACCTTGCTGAGGGTGTCGGCGATGACCTCGGCCGGCGACCGGCCCGTCGCGGGCACCTTGTTCGCCAATTCCGCTCCGCGCCTCGTCGAGATATTCGGCATCCGCGTCGAGGCGGAGCTCGAGGGCGAGATGATCTACATCGTCAACGAGGACACGCCCGGCTTCATCGGCCGGCTCGGCACCCTGCTCGGCGAGGAAGGGGTGAATATCGGCACCTTCAGCCTCGGCCGCCGCGAGGCGGGGGGCGAGGCGGTCGCCCTGGTCTCCGTCGACGGGCATATCGGGGCGGACCTGGTCGCGAGGCTGCAGGCCCTGCCCGGAGTGAAGACGGTGAAGCCGCTTCGGTTTTGATCTGCCTCCCCATGCGCAGCATGGGGAGGGGGACCAGGCTTTGCCTGGTGGAGGGGTGACCTGCTGAGGCCTCGTCAGGTTACCCCTCCACCACCTTCGGTGGTCCCCCACCCCACCGGCATCGCCGGCAGGGAGGCAAAGCGGCGGCAGGACCTCACCATGCACACAGCCTAGAGCGCGCACTTCAGCAGCAGGAGCATCGCGTGGCCAACGTCACCGTCATCGGCGTCCAGTGGGGCGACGAGGGGAAGGGCAAGATCGTCGACTGGCTGGCGAGCCGCGCCGACGTCGTCGCCCGCTTCCAGGGCGGGCACAATGCCGGCCATACGCTGGTCGTCGGGGACCAGACGTACAAGCTGTCCTTGCTCCCCTCCGGGATCGTGCGGGGAACGCTCTCGGTCATCGGCAACGGGGTCGTGCTCGATCCCTGGGCGCTGAGGGCCGAGGTCGAGCGGCTCGGCGAGCAGGGCGTCGCGGTGACCCCGCAGACCCTCCAGATCGCCGACACCTGCCCGCTCATTCTCCCCTTCCACCGCGATCTCGACGCCCTGCGCGAGGATGCGTCGGGCCAGGGCAAGATCGGGACGACGAGGCGCGGCATCGGGCCCGCCTACGAGGACAAGGTCGGCCGTCGGGCGATAAGGGTCTGCGACCTCGCCCATCTCGGCCACCTGGGGCCGCAGATCGACCGGCTCTGCGCCCATCACGACGCGCTCCGGGCCGGCTTCGGCGAGCCGCCGATCGACCGCGCCCGGCTGGAGCGCGACCTCGGCGAGATCGCCGAGTTCGTCCTCCGCTTCGCCCGGCCGACCTGGATCACGCTCAACGAGGCGAAAGCGAGCGGCAAGCGGATCCTGTTCGAAGGCGCGCAGGGAGTGCTTCTCGACGTGGACCACGGCACCTATCCGTTCGTCACCTCCTCCAACACGGTCGCCGGGACGGCGGCGGGCGGAAGCGGGCTGGGACCGGGTGCGGCGGGCTTCGTGCTCGGGATCGTCAAGGCCTATACCACCCGGGTCGGCGCGGGGCCCTTCCCGACCGAGCTCGACGACGAGACCGGCCAGAGGCTGGGCGAGCGCGGTCGGGAGTTCGGAACCGTCACCGGGCGCAAGCGCCGCTGCGGCTGGTTCGACGCCGTGCTCGTCCGGCAGGCCTGCGCCGTGGCCGGAGTGACCGGAGTGGCCCTGACCAAGCTCGACGTCCTCGACGGCCTCGAGGAGATCCGGATCTGCACCGGCTATCGGCTGCGGGGCCGCCCGCTGGACCATCTCCCCGCTCACGCCGCCGATCAGGAAGCGGTCGAGCCGGTCTACGAAGCGATCGAGGGATGGGCCCAGTCGACCGCAGGCGCGCGAAGCTGGGCGGAGCTTCCTGCCCAGGCCATCAAATATATCAAGCGCATCGAGGAATTGTGCCGGATCTCCGTGTCGCTTGTATCGACCAGCCCGGAACGGGAGGACACGATTCTGGTGAGGGATCCCTTCGCGGATTGATTCTGCCTCCCCACGCAAAGCGTGGGGAGGGGGACCAGGCGAAGCCTGGTGGAGGGTGTTTGGCGTGCTCGCAGTGGATGAAGACGCTTGAACCGCTGAGCTGGTAGCCATCTACCCCTCCACCACCTTCGGTGGTCCCCCTCCCCATCGCTTCGCGATGGGGAGGCAAAGATGCCTTTCCCTGTGCCGGGCCGGCGACTATCGCCCGCGCCATGACCCAGCTCAACATCCTCGTCACCGGCACCAGCCGCGGCATCGGCAAGGCGATCTCCGCCGCTCTTTCCACTCATAACGTCATCGGCCACTCCAGCCGCGGCGGCGACGGCATGATCGCCGCCGATCTTTCCGAGGCCGGCGCGGCCGGGCGGCTCTGGCAGGAGGCGCTGGACCGGCTCGGCGGCCGGATCGACGCGCTCGTCAACAATGCCGGCATATTCGAGGCCGCACCGGTCGACCTGCCCGCCGAGGAATGGACGGCCGGCTGGGAGCGGACGATGCGGGTCAACCTCACCGCCTCGGCCGAGCTCTGCCGGCTCGCGGTCCTCCATTTCCGCGAAGAAGGCGGAGGGCGGATCGTCAACGTCGCCAGCCGGGCCGCCTATCGCGGCGACAGCCCCCAGCACTGGCATTACGCCGCGTCCAAGGGCGGGATGATCGCGATGACCAAGTCGATCGCGCGCGGCTATGCCGCCGACAACGTCCTGGCCTTCGCCGTCTGCCCCGGCTTCACCGCCTCCGACATGGTCGAGGAATATATGGCGAGCCGCGGCGGCCAGCAGATCGTCGCGGACATCCCGCTGGGGCGGGTCGCCAGCGCCGAGGAAGTGGCGGAGACGGTGCGCTGGCTTGCCGTGGACGCGCCCGCTTCGGCGACCGGCGCGGTGATCGACGTCAACGGGGCGAGCTATGTCCGATAGGTCCGTCATTGCGAGAAGCGCAGCGACGAAGCAATCTAGTCCCGCGTTGGCGGGAGGCGCCGCGCTGGATTGCTTCGCTTCGCTCGCAATGACGGCATGACCGACAGCTGGAAGGTCACCCTCCCCTGCACCAAGGCGGAGGCCGAGGCGCTGAAGGAGGATTTCTCGCCGCTTGCGTGGCTGGATTTCCCGCCGGTGCTGATGACGAGCGAGGCGGACGGGGCGCGGCCGGACGAATGGCGGCTCGACGCCTATTTCGACCAGGAGCCGACGGCCGAGATGCTCGGCCTGCTGGCGGCGCTCGCGCCGAGCTCGGCCGGCACCGCTCCGGCGGTGGAGCAGGTCGAGGAC
>DASVTA010000134.1:0-4546 GCA_036387815.1 Allosphingosinicella sp. | reverse complement strand
GCGAGGCGAGGCCGGGCGTCTCTGCGCCCATCTTGAGGCCGCGATGCATGACTTGCGGGTCGGCAAAGACGGCGTCGACGGCGTTGATCGGGCCCGCGGGAATTCCCGCCGCCTCCAGCGCGTCCGAAAGCGCCTTGAGCCCGCGCCGGCCGATAGCCGCTTTCAGCAGCGGGATCAGCGCCTGGCGGTTCACCACCCTGGCCGGATTGGTCCGGAAGCGCTCGTCGCCCGCAAGCTCGCCAAGCCCGAGGATCGCGCACAGCCGCTCGAACTGCGCGTCGTTGCCGACGGCGACGATGAGCTCGCCGTCGGCGGCGGCGAAGGCCTGGTAGGGGACGAGATTGGCGTGGCCGTTGCCCATTCGGGAAGGAACGCTTCCCGAGACCATCCAGTTCAGTGCCTGGTTGGCGAGCACGGCCACCTGCGTGTCGAGAAGCGCCATATCGATATGGGCGCCCACGCCGCTCCGGTCCCGCTCCCTCAGCGCGGCGAGGATCGCGACGCTGGCGTAGAGCCCGGTGAACAGGTCGGCATAAGCGATTCCCGACTTCTGCGGCGCCCCGTCCGGCTCCCCGGTCAGCGACATCGCTCCGCCCATGCCCTGGACGATGAAGTCGTAGCCGGCGCGGGAAGCGTAGGGTCCGGTCTGGCCGAAGCCCGTGATCGAGCAATAGACGAGGCGCGGGTTCAGCGCCGCGAGGGAAGGGTGGTCCAGCCCGTATCTGGCAAGGCCGCCGACCTTGAAATTCTCGATCAGCACGTCCGCTTCTGCGGCCAGCGCCCGCACCGCGGCCTGTCCCTCCTGCGTCCCGATGTCGATCGCCACCGATTGCTTGCCGCGGTTGCAGCTGTGGAAATAGGCCGCGGCGCCGTCGGGCGCGAAAGGCGGCCCCCAGTGGCGGGTATCGTCGCCGACCTCCGGCCGCTCGACCTTCACCACCTCGGCGCCGAGATCGGCGAGCAATTGCCCGGCCCAGGGACCGGCGAGGATGCGGGCGAGCTCGAGGACTTTCAGGCCGGTGAGGGGCTTATCCACGTCCTCCTCCGTCATTGCGAGGAGCGAAGCGACGAAGCAATCCAGTCTCAGGCCTCGGCGCCGCTGGATTGCTTCGCTTCGCTCGCAATGACGGTTTCACCGTCAAAAAGCCGAGATCCCAGTGATCGCCCGCCCCAGGATCAGCCCGTGGACGTCGTGGGTCCCCTCATAGGTGTTGACCGTCTCCAGGTTCGAGGCATGCCGCATCACCTGGAACTCGGCCGAGATCCCGTTGCCGCCGTGCATGTCCCGCGCCACCCGCGCGATGTCGAGCGCCTTGCCGACATTGTTGCGCTTGATGAGGCTGATCGTCTCCGGGATCAGCTCGCCCTCGTCCATCCGCCGGCCGACCCTCAGCGCCGCCTGGAGGCCGAGCGTGATCTCCGTGATCATATTGGCCAGCTTCATCTGGACGAGCTGGGTCGCCGCGAGCGGCCGGCCGAACTGCTTGCGGTCGAGCGTATAGGTGCGCGCCGCGTGGTAGCAGGCCTCGGCGGCGCCCATCGAGCCCCAGGCGATTCCGTAGCGGGCGCGGTTCAGGCAGCCGAACGGACCCTTCAGCCCTTCGACGTTGGGAAGCAGCGCCTCCTCCGGCACTTCCACGCCGTCCATGACGATCTCGCCGGTGATCGACGCGCGAAGCGAAAGCTTCATCCCGATCTTGGGGGCGGTGAGGCCCTTCATGCCCTTCTCGAGCAGGAAGCCGCGGATCTTGCCGTCATGCGCGTCGGACTTCGCCCAGACGACGAAGACGTCGGCGATCGGCGAGTTGGTGATCCACATCTTGGAGCCCGACAGGCGGTAGCCGCCGTCGATCTTCTGCGCCCGGGTCCGCATCCCGCCCGGGTCGGAGCCGGCGTCCGGCTCGGTGAGGCCGAAGCAGCCGATCAGCTCTCCGGCCGCGAGGCCCGGCAGCCATCTGCGCTTCTGCTCTTCCGATCCGTAGGCGTTGATCGGATGCATGACGAGCGACGACTGGACGCTCATCGCGGAGCGATAGCCGCTGTCGACCCGCTCCACTTCCCGCGCGACCAGACCGTAGCTGACGTAATTGAGCCCGGCCCCGCCATATTCGGGCGAGATGGTGGCCCCGAGCAGCCCGAGCTCGCCCATCTCCGACATGATCGCGCGGTCGAAATGCTCGTCGAGGAAGGCTTCCGTCACCCGCGGCTGGAGCTTCTCCTGAGCGTAGGCCCGGGCCGTGTCGCGGACGAGCCGTTCCTCGTCGGAAAGCTGCGCCTCGAGCCCGAACGCATCCTCCCAGTCGAACCTGCCAATCGCCGCTTCGGCCATCTCATTCCCTTCGTCGATATGGCGGACAGGGTGGGATTCGAACCCACGGTGGGCTTGCACCCACGGCGGTTTTCAAGACCGCTGCCTTAAACCACTCGGCCACCTGTCCAAGAGGACCGAGCCTCTAGCCCAGGATGGTTTCGGCTGAACAGCCCTTCGTCATGCCGGGCCCACCGCGGCGAAGACCGTGCCTGGCACCAATTCTTGCAGCCGCATGTAAATCAAGGACTTAGAATTCGGTGCCTGGCACCAATTATGACCGGCGGTGGAAATTGGTGCCTGGCACCATTTTTCGAAAGCCCTGGCACCATTTTTCGAAAGCCGGGACCTCAGGGAGGACGGTCGCCCCGCCTGTCATTCGACGAGGTCCCGGCTTTCGCCGGGATGACGGGTGGTTCGTGCAACCGGCGCGGCGAGTCGAGTATCTACGACGGCCCCCCTGTGGCATCAGGGTGGCGAGTGGGAGAAGAATGTATGCGTTTGTCCAAGGGCATGGCGGCCCTGGCGCTGGCGGCGGCCATGCTGCCGCTGTCGAGCTCGGCTCCGGCGCAGAGCGGGCTCAGCCAGTCCGGCTTCGTCGCCTATCTGTCCCAGCTCGAGGCGCAGGCCCGCCGCGCCGGCGTGAGCTCCGGAACGATCGCGAGCGTCTTTCCCAACCTCGTCTTCAGCCCGCGCACGGTCGAGCTCGACCGGGCCCAGCCCGGCGGCCGGCCGGGAAGCGCCGCCAATCCGCCTTTCGCCCCTTACCGCGCCCGTCACGTCAGCCCCGCGCTCATCGCCGCCGGCCAGCGCCGCTATGCCGCCAACCTGTCGCGTCTCCAGGCGATCGGCCGGCGCTACGGAGTCACTCCGTCCGTGCTCGTCGCCATCTGGGGCCATGAGACCAGCTACGGAGCGGTGACCGGCGATTTCGACCTGCTCAACTCGCTGGCCTCGCTCGCTTACGACGGTCGGCGTCGTCAGCTCTTTTCCGACGAGTTCGTCGCCGCGCTCAAGATGATCGACCGGGGAGTCCCCAGGAGCCGGCTCAAGGGCAGCTGGGCCGGCGCCACCGGACATCCCCAGTTCCTTCCGTCCGTCTGGCTTCGCCTCGGCACCGACGGCGACGGCGACGGCCGCTCCGACATCTGGCGGAGCGAGCCCGACGCGCTCGCCTCGATCGCCAATTACCTCGGCAATGCCGGCTGGAGGCCCGGTGTGCCGTGGGGGATCGCGGTTCGGGTGCCATCCGGCTTCGACCGCAGCCGGATCCGCAACACGCTGCGCGCTCCGCGCTGCCCGCGGGTCTACGAGCGCCACAGCCGCTGGCTGACCTTCGGGGAGTGGCGGCGAATGGGAATCGTCTCTCAATCCGGCATCTGGCCGCGCGACACCGAAATGGCGTCGCTGATCGAGCCCGACGGGCCGAACGCCACCGCCTACCTTCTCACCACCAACTACCGCACCATCCTCGATTACAATTGCTCGAACTTCTACGCTTTGTCGGTGGGGTTGCTGGCGGATGCGATCGCGCGGTGACACCGTCACCCCGGCGAAGGCCGGGGCCATGAACACGGACGGTCGAAGCCTGACTTGGCCGGTGTTCAGGGATTGCGGCCTTGGCCGGAACGACGATTCCTCCCAAGCGATCTGGCGCGGCACGGTGAGCCGGGTTAAACACGTAGCAACGCTTCGGCAGAGCCGCCATCACACCAGGGGACCAGTCTCAACCATGATCCGCAAAAGCCTGTTTCCGCTCGCTTTCATCGCCGCTTCGGCGCTTCCCGCAACCGCTGCCGCGCCGCCTTTCGAGACGGCCGCGCCGGTCGCCTACATGGTCGATCTCAGCTCCGGCGCGGTCCTCTATTCGAAGGATCCGGACAGGCGGATCCCGCCGGCCTCGATGGCGAAGATGATGACGACCCATCTCGCCTTCCACATGATCAAGCGGGGCGAGGCCAAGCTTGCCCAGATGTGCCAGGTCCGTCCCGAAACCTGGCGCCAGTGGCACGGTCCGCAAGCCGGCTCGACCATGTTCCTCTCGCCCGGCGAGCAGGTCAGCGTCGAGAACCTGCTGCACGGAATCGTCACCCTTTCGGGCAATGACGCCACCGTGGTGCTCGCCGAATGCCTCGCCGGCACCGAACCGGCTTATGCGGCCCTGATGAACGCCGAGGCCAAGCGGCTCGGAATGACGAACAGCAATTTCGGCAACACCAACGGCTGGCCGGACAATGG
>DASVTA010000133.1:0-2840 GCA_036387815.1 Allosphingosinicella sp. | reverse complement strand
CTCATCGACGAGACTTTGTGCGTCGGCTGCGACAATTGCGAGCGAGCCTGCGCCGACAGCCATGAGGGCCTGTCCCGCCTCGACCGCGAGGCCGGCAAGACCTACGCCCACCTCCACGTCCCGACCTCGTGCCGCCATTGCGAGCATCCGCACTGCATGGTCGACTGCCCGCCCAACGCCATCCACCGCGGCCCCGACGGCGAGGTCTTCATCGACGAGACCTGCATCGGCTGCGGCAATTGTCAGAGGAACTGCCCTTACGGAGTCATCCGCATGGAGAAGGTGCCGCCGAGGAAGCCGCCTCTGCTGGCCTGGCTGATCGCCGGCCTCGGGCCCGGCCCCGGCGAGCCTTCCCGGAAATGGATCGACAGGAGGGTCTCCGCGGACACCCCGAAGAAGGCGGTCAAATGCGACATGTGCGCCGGGATCGAAGGCGGCCCCGCCTGCGTCCGCGCCTGCCCCACCGGAGCCGCGATCCGAGTCGCCCCGGAGCAGTTCCTGACGGTGGCCAGGCTGGAGCGGGACGGATGAGCGGCACCGGTGAAACCCCTCTCCCGCTTTCCGCGGGAGAGGAGGGGACCGCCGCGAAGCGGTGGGAGGTGAGGGTCTGTACCTCGGAGTCGGCAAGACCCTCACCCCCCAAGCCTTCGGCTTGGGTCCCCCCTCTCCCGCGGAAGGCGGGAGAGGAGTTTTAGATGCCTACCCGCTCCATCCCCCGCACCGATCCCGGCCCAAGCCACGAGGGCTTCCTTCGCCACCGCAACTTCCTGTGGCTCAAGGTCGCGCTCCTCCTCTCCCTCCTCGCCATCGCCGGCTACGCGCTGATCGACGTCCAGCCGCGGCCCAACGGCGGAAGCGCCTACGGCTACGCGCTCGGAACCCTCGCGACTCTCCTCATCCTCTGGCTGACGCTGCTCGGCGTCCGCAAGCGCGCGATGACCCGCGGCCGCTGGTCGCTCAAGGGCTGGACCAGCGCCCATGTCTATCTCGGCCTGGCGCTGGCCGTCGTCGCCACCCTCCACACCGGCTTCCAGTTCGGCTGGAACGTCCACAGCCTCGCTTACGCTTCGATGATCCTGGTCATCGTCTCCGGCCTCTACGGGATCGCCGTCTATTCGGCACTGCCGCCGGCCCTCGGCGCCAGCCGCTCGGAGATGACCCGGCCCCAGATGATCGACGCGCTCCGCAAGCTCGACCGCCAGCTGCGCACCGCCGCCCAGCCGCTCGGCCATGAGGAGGCGGGGATCGTGAGCCGGTCGCTCGGCGACGACGCGTTCGCCGGCGGCCTCTACCGCCGCCTTTCGGGCCGCTACCCGCGCTGCCGCACCGCCCGGGCGCTCGCCGCCCTGCGCCGCCGTCTCGCCTCGGCGACGGGAGAGCAGGCGCAGGCGCTGGAGAGCGTCGTCGCCTTGCTCGAGCGCAAGGGCGCCGCCCTTGCCCGGATCCGCGGCCACCTGCGGATCAAGGCGCTTCTGGAGGTCTGGCTCTACGTCCACGTGCCCGTCACCTTCGCCCTCCTCGCCGCCCTCGCCGCGCACATCCTCAGCGTCTTCTTCTACTGGTAGGCGGCGATGGCGTTCCTCCTCCGCTCCGTCTCCCACAGCGCCGAAGGGCGCGAGATCGTGCGCAACCGCCGGGTCGAAGGCGACCGGCTGACCGTCGGCCGCGATCCCGCCTGCGACGTCCACCTGACCGATCTCGCCGCGGCCCTCCGCCACGCAGTTATCGAGCGGGAGCCGGGCCGGCTCAGGATTTCCGTCGAGCCGGGCCTCTCGGTCGAGCTAAACGGCCGCAAGAGCTCGGGCGGAGCGATCCAGCTCGCCACCGGGGGCGACCTGCTGATCGCCGGCCACGCCTTGCGCTTCATGCCCGCGGCGGCGGGTTGCGAGGACGTGGAGGTCGCCGTCGAGCGGATCGGCGAAGCCGAGGTCAAGCTCGACAAGAGCGCGGAGCGGCTGTTCACTTTGGCTCCGGTCATGCCTGGCAAGCGGTCGCTGGCCTGGCTTCTCGCCCTGCTCGTGCTCGGAATCGGCCTCGCCTGGCCGATCAAGGCCTTTTACGACCGGCGCGAGCGCGCCGAGACTTTCGCCCGCTTCCACGCCGACGAGATCTGGTCGTCCGGAAGCCTGTCCCGGGCGCATGCGGGGCTGAAGAGCAATTGCGCCGCCTGCCACGTCGAGCCCTTCGAGGCGGTTCGCGATTCCGCCTGCAAGACCTGCCACACGTCCGTACACGACCATGCCGATCCGTTCCGCCTCGCCCGGGCGCGGCCGGACCTCGGCCGATGGCGCCGGATCGAGCTCGCCTTCAAGGAGAAGTTCGATATCCCCCCCGGCCGCTGCGTCGAATGCCATACCGAGCATGAGGGGCCGCAGCAGATGCCGGCGACGGCTCAGCGCTTCTGCGCCGATTGCCACGGCGATCTCAAGTCGAAGCTGCCCGACACACGCCTGCCCGATGCCGGCGACTTCGGCCGCTCGCACCCTTCATTCTCGCCGGTGCTGATCGCCGGCTGGAACGGGGAGCGGCCGCAGCTCAGGCGCCTCCCGCTGGCCCGGCGCCCGCAGGAGGAGAGCGGCCTCAAATTCCCGCACGCACTGCATCTGTCGCGCACCAGCGGGGTCGCGCAGATGGCCCGGCGGCTCGGCGCCCCCTACGGCTTCGGGCCGGCGCTCGAGTGCAAGGATTGCCACGATCCCGCGCCGGACGGCGCCCGTTTCCAGCCCGTCGACATGCAGCAGGATTGCGCCATGTGCCACGATCTCGCCTTCGACCGAAGCGGCGGAGTCACGCGCACCCTTCGGCACGGCGAGCCGGCGCAGGTGGTGGCGGAGCTTCGC
>DASVTA010000132.1:0-3973 GCA_036387815.1 Allosphingosinicella sp. | reverse complement strand
AGGACGGCGGCGCGCTCGGCGAGTTCGGACAGCGGGCGCGGCGCCAGCTTCGCCTCGGCCCGCCAGTCGGCCGGGCCGTAATAAGCGTCGATATAGCCTTCCTCCTTCTCGCCGATGGCGAGCTGGAGCTTCACATAATCGCGCGCGGCCGAGTCCAGGCTGTCGCGGGCCGGCCCGGTGGAGACGCAGGCGGCGAGGAACATCGCCGCAAAGACAGCCAGCCACTTCATGCCCTGCACTCCTCCACCCTCTCGACGTCTCCGTCCATCGTGATCTCGCCGTCCTGCCGATCCTCCTCCCGCCGGTGATCCGGCGCCGGCCTCGCGAAGCGCAGGATGAGGTAGCCGGTGACCGCCGAGGCCAGGGAGCCGAGCAGTATGCCGATCTTCGCCTCCTCGACGAGCTCGGCATTACCGGGGAAGGCCAAGGCGCCGATGAACAGGCTCATGGTGAAGCCGATCCCGCACAGCGCCGACACCGCGTAGATCTGAAGCCAGGTCGCGCCCCGCAGCTTGCGGGCGAAGCCGAGCCTGACGCAGAGCCACACCGCTCCGAAGATGCCGATCTGCTTGCCCAGGAACAGCCCGGCCGCGATCCCCAGCGGCAGCGGCGCGAAGACTTCGTCCGCGCCGATACCGGAGAGATCCACTCCCGCATTGGCGAAGCCGAAGACCGGGACGATGGCGAAGGCGACCCAGGGCGCGATCGCATGCTCCAGCCGGTGGAGCGGCGATTCCGGCGAATCGGGAAGGCCGGGAGTGCGGATGATCGGGATCATCATCGCGGCCAGAACGCCCGCGACAGTGGCGTGGACGCCGGAGAGCAGCACCGCGTACCAGAGCGCCGCCGCGGCGATCAGATAGGGCCAAAGCTTCAGCACGCCGCTCCTGTTCATGAAGTACATGGCGAGCAGCGTTATCGCGGCGGCGGCGAGGGCGACCATGTTCAGCGTCTCGGTATAGGCGAGCGCGATGATCGCGACCGCGCCCATGTCGTCGGCGATGGCGACGGTGGTGAGGAACAGCTTGAGCGAGGTAGGCGCACGGCTTCCCAGCAAGGCGAGGACTCCGATCGCGAAGGCGATGTCGGTCGCCGCGGGGATCGCCCAGCCGCGCTCGAGCGCCGGATCGCCCGCCGTCAGCCAGAGATAGACCAGGGCCGGGACGATCATTCCCACCGCCGCGGCGACCACCGGCAGCCGCCTTTGGTCCCAGGTCGAAAGCCGCCCGTCGACCAGCTCTCGCTTGATCTCGAGCCCGACGAGCAGGAAGAACACCGCCATCAACAGGTCGTTGATCCACAGATGCGCGCTCATCGGCCCGAGCTTGTCGGTAAGCACGGGGCCTGCCGGGGCATGGAGCAGGTCGTGGTACAGGTGGCCGAGCGGCGAGTTCGCGACGATCAGCGCCAGTGCGGCGGCCCCCATCAGAAGGATCCCGCCCGCCGCCTCGCTGCTCAGGAACCGGCGCAGCGCCGAGGGGTTTCCGGTGCGTTCGATGCTGGCCATGACAGGGCTCTAGCGGGGGTCGCCGCGAATGGAACCCCCAGACGCCGCCGGTGCCCGAACCATCATCTACGGCACACGTTCTCAGCCGGTTGGGTTCAACTTCAGTGCTACCGTGATCACGCCCAAGATAAAGCAGCCGAGCGAAAGCAACCTCGACAGCTCTACCAGCACAGAAGCGCGATGCAGACGCCCGGCGTTCCGGCGCGCGTCGCTCAACTCATCATCATCGGCCGGCTCATTATCGATATCGGCATGTTCGATGTCGGCAGCCATATGGAGGCCGGCCTTTCCTGCTCTATCCAGAGCGTTGCCGGACGCATAGGCGGCGAGCGTGCCCAGCAAGAACATCAAGCTTGCTGGAGCCGAAATCGCCGGAGCGATATTTTCGTTCGCTATGACGGCAACAATCGCCGCGCTGTTGAGGCCGAGGAGGATCGTCGTCCGCCACTTCGGCATCTCAATCGACATTGCCTCGAATGCGGCTCGCTCGGCGGTCGCCATTCGCTTGATCTTCCGCAAGCCCAAGTCAGCCGACGACAAAATGTCTCCTACCGCGGAGTTATCCGCCTGCAGCGACCGAAGCTCATCCCACATCTCAGTGGAAACGTCCTTACCCATTTCCTGGTAGTCGCGCTCGACCTTCGCCAATCGCTCATCAAGCAACCGGCGCCGCTCGGATATTTTCTTCCGCATGTGTGCGGCATTGCCGATTGCCGCCTTCCAGTCCAGCCAACAGGCTCAGCCGTCGCAGGCGCAGCCCTTGCCCTTGTGGCAGGGCTTGTCGCGGGCGATGCAGCTGTCGCCGCAGGCCTTGCCCGCTTTGCATATCTTGCAGCAGGCGAGGCCCTGGGCCGCAGCGATCCCGATCAGGCACGGGCTGAGCGACGCCGGACCGAGCGCCAGAGTCGCGGCCGCGGCGATCAGCCAGGCACGCTTCTTCATCGCCCGAAGCCGCGATAGGCGGGATCGAACGTCTCGTTCAGGGCGTGGGCGAGACGGATTCCGGCGCGGCGAAGACGGTTCTCGACGATCGGCTTGGCGCGGTCGAGATAGGCGTCGTCGACCAGGACGGTTCGCTTCGGGTCGCCCTCGGCGAAGTCGCGTTTGCCGGCCGAATACCAGCAGGCGCCGGACTTGCGCACGCAATAGCCGGTCTTGGCCGAGAGGGTGACCTTGTAGGATTCGCCGGCCCATTGCCACGGCGCCGAGCGCACCCAGCTGCGGCGCTGGCGGGCGGTAATGGCCGAATCGAGCAGTGGCGCGGCGGCGCGCGCGCGGGCGACGGCGTCGGTGCCGGGAGCGAAGATCCTGCGCTCGACGACGCAGCTGTCCCAGACCGAGTGGAGGCTGCCGGGAAAACGGCCGGCAGGGCAGATTCCGGTGATCGGGAGGCTGTTGCCGCCGCGGTCGTCGGCGAAGGAGATGTGGAGCGGCTGGTGGAGGTCGCCGAACCAATGCCCGATATAGAGCATGGCGGTCGATTTCTGCTCGGCCGTCCATCCGCTCGAGCGAAGGATGGCAAGGTCCGTCTCGAGAGCCGTAATAACGCAGGGGCGGCCGCCGGGGCAGCCGCGTCCGACCCGCCGGTCCGTACGCGGATAATTGGAATAATGCTCGTTCGCCCGAGACACCGGATTGTCGGGGAACGTGCAGGTCTCGACGAAGCCGGGGAAGCGGCCATTGAGCGCGACCAGCCGGTCCACCTCGGCCTTCGCCGCCGGAGTCAGATTGAGGTAGGCGATCGCGCAGACGGTGTAATGGCCGCCCTGGCCCCAGGCCTGAGCCTGGCCGGGCGCGAAGAAATAGAGCGAGGCGAAGATCGCCGCGATGAACCAGCGCATGAGCCGTGTCCCCCCAGACCGCTTGGCCGCGCTCCCTGCGGAAGCGCCGCGGAGGTTATATCCGACTTTCGCTTATCTGGAAGCGTAATAGCTGGCGTACCTGCGGGATGCCGGGCGGCCATGCAGGTCAATCTGCCATTGCTGCATCGCCTGTTCTGATGTCCGCTTGAAACCGATCCATCGATTTTGAAAATTACTTGCCAAAGGTTCGGCGAAAAGTAATGATCAGGACTCGACCGGTCTGGGGGCAGGCGGATGGACTTGGCGGGGCCGCTGTTCGGCGGCGCGGACTTCATCATGCGGGAAGCGGCGCTGTTCGCAGCCACGGGCTTCCTCATCCTTGGCCTGAGCGACCTGGCGGTGGACCTGATCTGGCTGGGCCTGCGCCTGAAGCGCCCGGCGCCGACGGCCGCCGCCGCCCTTCCGCCCGCGGAGCGGCCGGGGCCGCTCGCCGTCTTCGTGCCCGCCTGGGACGAAGCGGCGGTGATCGCGGACATGCTCCGGTGCGCGGTCGAGGCCTGGGGAGAGGGCGACTGGCGAATCTATGTCGGCACCTATGCCAACGATCCGGAGACCGCCGCCGCGGCTCGGGCCGTGGCGAGCGCGCGGGTGAGGATCGTCGCCG
>DASVTA010000131.1:0-2325 GCA_036387815.1 Allosphingosinicella sp. | reverse complement strand
AGGTTCTTTGAGAATCAACGTCACCCCGGCGGAAGCCGGGGCCTCGGGGAGGCCCGCCGTGACCTTCCGGCCTGAGGTCCCGGCTTTCGCCGGGACGACGGTTAATTCGAATAAAGCGCCGCTTCCGCCGCCCGCCGCCGGGTTAGCCCGGGCAGAACCTTGCCCGCGGCCTTGTTCCACTTGGCGAATTCGGCCGCGGCGCCTTTATAATCTCCCGCCTTGTGCTTCTTGAGCAGGGTGCTTGCGGAGAGGTTGGCCGGGCCGACATTGTAGGCGAAGCTCACCATCGCATCGAACTGGTGCTGGGTGGTCGGCGTCCTGCCCAGGATGTTGCTCACCTTGTCGGCGAACTGATCGAGATGCTCGGCGAAGCGCTCGTCGCATTGCTGCTGGGTCCAGACGACGCCTTTCTTGATGCCCGGCCCGGTGGAACCCCAGCCGATCGTCCACGGATCGCCGCCCGAGCCCGGGTCGGGATAGGCCGCGAACGAACCGTCCGGGCGCTTCTTCGCGCACCCCTCGAATTGCTGGATCAGCTTGGTGCAGGCTTGACTGGGCTGCATTGCGGTACCCCCTCCGTCTCAGACAGCGCTTGCCGGGAGACTATCGCACCCCCCCGGGCTGTCAATCGGCGCAACCCGTCGCCTTCTTCTCCGTTGTCCCCTCGAAACGAAGGAGGTTCGTCAATGCCCGTCTCGAATCTGACGCTCGTCGAGCGAATCGCAAGGGTGCTCGCCGGCCGGGCGCACAGCATCAACGCCGATGGCGACGATCCCTCGGCTGGGCCGAACGTGGACGAAACCTGGCACGAATATATTCAGGACGCGCTGTCCATCCTGCGTACGATGCGCGAACCCGATCCGGTGATGGCCGCCGCCGGCGACCCGGATGTGTGGGAGCGGATGGTCGAGGCCGCGCTCAACGTCGAGCGGGCCGTGGGCAGCGCCTAGGCTCAGCCGGCTTTCTCGGCGCTCGCGGGCAAAGCGATCCTGACGACGCCCTTGCCGACCAGCTGGTCGAGGCCGGCGCGGGCTTCCTCCGCGCCCGCTTCGGCGCCGGCGGTCTCGAGCAGCGCTCGGACGGCGAGAGGGCCCGCTTTCAACGCCGACAGGATCGCGATCGCGCCGGCTCTGGGCTGGAAGTCGATTCCGCCCACCTTCCAGCTTCGCCCCGGCCGCATCGCCGGGGTCATGGTCACCATGAGCTCGGCTATTCCCTCGGCTGAGTTCGCGTTCGAGACGCCCCTCAGATCGAGGCCCGTCACGCTCGCGCGGGCGGCGTTCGTCTCGTCCAGCCAATCGGCGATATCGGCTTCCTCGACGCGGGAGATGAGGTCCGCCTTCAGCGCGGCGACCTGACGCTCCACCGACTCCCGGCCCGGCAAGGGCCGCAGCGGCCTGTTCAAGGAAGGGTGCCGGCGGAACAGGTCGTTGAGAAAATCCAGGAGCGTCTCATGCTTGATGATGATCCCGACGTGGAGGGAGACGCCTTCGGCTTCGCATTGGTGGTGGAGGCCGGCCGGCACGAACATCACGTCTCCGGGCTCCATGGTCACCGTCGCCGAGACGTCCTTGGGAACCGCGACCCGCGGGTGGACGGCCACTCCGCAATCCGCCGGCTCTCCCAGGAAGCGCCACACCTTGGTCCCTTCGACCTGGATGATGACGAGGTCTTGCGGGTCGTAATGGGCGGGAAGCGCGGGCAGCTTGCTGAAGGAGGCGATCGCGGCGATCGCGATCCGGTCCTGAAGCACGCGCTCCGCATCGGCGGCGAGCGCGGCGAACTTCGCTTCGTGGCGATGGAGGTCGTTGACGATGATGCTTGCGCCCTGTCGCGCCAGCTGGCGCAATACCAGCGGGCGAAGCCGCTCGTCCTTCACCAGCCCGAGCGACTTGAGATTCGGGACATGGCCGTTGACGGTGACCCGGAAATCCTTCCGGTCCAGCCCGTCGCGGAGCACGAGTCTCTCGAGCTCTTCCAGCGAAAAGAGGGCGGACGGCGCCACTCCGCAGGCTTGCGGAAGGTGAATCAGTCGGCGGCTCTCCATCCCTTGCGCGATCGCGGCGGCATCGAAGCGGCCGATCACTTCTGCGAAGGTGAACGACATCGCGGCGCAACTATCACGAGGTGCTCGCAATTGTAAGGCGACGGCCAATTCCCCTCAAATGCGAAAGGCCGCCCCTCTCGGGACGGCCTTTCCATTGTCAGCCGGAATGCGGCCTGGTCTTCAGGCGCGAACCCCCGTGGAGGCTGCGCTCACCCGACCCGCCGCTTGCGGCATTTGACAATGAGACATCAGACCACCTCCTTTCCGTTGTTGAACGA
>DASVTA010000130.1:0-5590 GCA_036387815.1 Allosphingosinicella sp. | reverse complement strand
GCTCGAGGCTGAAGGCGGAGCCGAGGTGGGAGTTGAGATCGCTCTCGAAGTCGGCCGGGCCGTAATGGAAGAGGATCTCGAGCCGCTCCGAAAGGCCGGGCAGCGCCCGCTCCTCCAGCAGCTCCAGGATGCGCCGCGCATAAGCCGGCCCCTCCTCCTCCCAATCGAGCGGCGCCTGGCCGAGATGGGGCACGGGCGCCAAAGCGTAGAAGGTCGATTTGCCCGGCGGCGCCATCGCGGCATCGGTCGCGGTCGGATGATGGAGGTAGAGCGAAGGATCGTCGGGAAGCGCGCCGCCGCGATAGATTTCGCCGAGCAGCTCCCGGTAGCGCGGGCCGAAGAGGATACTGTGGTGAGGGACATCGGGCCATTCGCCGCGCGTCGAGAAGTGGACGACGAACAGCGACGGCGAGAAGCGCTTGCGGCGGAGCCTGGCGGCGGCCTGCCGGCCCCGGACGTGTCCCAGCATGTCGTAAGTGCGGACGACGTCGGCATTGGAAGCGACGGCGTCGAACCGGCCGCTCCAGCCGCTTCGGGTCCGGACGGCGCTGGCGCGGCTGCCCTCCGTCTCGATCCTCTCGACCGGATCGCCCAGCCGGATCTCGCCGCCGAGGCGTTCGAAATGCCTCACCATCGCGCGCACCAGGGCGTGGGTGCCGCCGCGGGCGAACCACACTCCGCCGTCCCGCTCGAGCTTGTGGATGAGCGCATAGATGGCGCTGGTCGTCATCGGGTTGCCGCCGACCAGGAGGGTGTGGAAGGACAGCGCCTGCCGCAGCTTCTCGTTTCGGACGAACCCCGACACGATCGAATAGACGGACCGCCAGGCCTGGTAGCGGGCGAGCTGGGGCGCCGCCTTGAGCATGGAGCGGAAGTCCAGGAAGGGGACGGCCCCGAGCTTCTCATAGCCTTCGACGTAGACGCCCGCCGAATAATCCAGGAACCGGCGATAGCCATGGACGTCGGCCGGCTCGAGCGCGGCGATCTGCTCGGCGAGCCGGGCGTCGTCGTCGAGATAGTCGAAGACGGTGCCGTCGGGCCAGGAGAGGCGATAGAAAGGCGAGACCGGCAGGAGCTCGACGTCCTCCGCCATGTCCGCGCCGCTCAGCGCCCACAATTCGCGCAGGCAGGCGGGGTCGGTGATCACGGTGGGGCCCGCATCGAAGACGTGGCCGTCCTTCTCCCAGGCGTAGGCGCGGCCGCCGGGCTTGTCCCGGGCTTCGATGAGGGTGGTCGCGATGCCGGCCGACTGGAGGCGCAGCGCGAGCGCGAGGCCTCCGAAGCCGGAGCCGATGACGGCGGCGGTCCGGGTCATGCCCGTTCCCGAATGGCGCTCAGGGCGCGGCCGACCGGCACGGGCGGACGGCCGCTCAGGATCCGTAGCTTGTCCAGGGCGGTGAGGCGCCCGGCATAGAAGCGCCCGATCACCGCTTCGGGAAGCCGGTAGAAATGCTCGAGCACCCGGTAGCGGAGCCGAGGCTCTGCCGCCCGGAACAGCATCCGGTTGAGCCGCTGGTAGAAACGGCGCTGCTCCCACAAGGCACCGGCGCGCCGCCTGAAGAGCGAATGGAGCGAAGCGCCGCCGAGATCCGGCTGCTGCGCGAGGAGGGCGGCGTTGCGGACCGCGTCGGGCAGCGAATAGCCCGTCGTCGGGTGGAAGAAGCCGCCGCGAAGGCCGAACCGCGTCACCGGCGGCTCGCCGGAGCGCCAGAGGCTCGAGATGTCGCCGCCCAGCAGAACCGGAAGCACGCCCGCCTCCTCGCCCGCGATCTCGCCCATCGCGAAGCCGTGCCGGGCGAGGTGGTTTCCCAGCCGCCCGCGGACCATCGGGACGTCGAGGACGGGCGAGGTCGAATAATAGGTGTCCTCGACCAGCAGCTCCCTGGCGCTGAAGGGAAGGCTGTAGACGAAGCGATAGCCTTCATCCTGGGCGACCCGTGCGTCCATGATCACGGGCCGCTCGACACCGTGATCCGCGGGAAACCGCAAGGTGAGGCCGACGAACTTCTGCCAGGCCAGGTCGAGCCCCGCCGGCGGCGCCGGCCCGCGGGCGTCGATCACCGCGCAAGCCTTGAGGCGCTCGCCGCCGGCCAGCGTGACGTGATCCGTGCCCACCTCGGCTATTCGGGCGCCGAGGCGATATTGCCCCGGCGCCAGCCGAGCGCGGAGGCGTGCGTCGAGATCGCTGGACCTGACGCTGTTGTAGCCGAAGCCGAGGGTTCGCAGGCGCTGCGGGAAACGCACTTCATGATCCGGCCAGCGGCGCGCGACCAGCGGCTCGATCAGCCAGCGATCGCCCGCCTCAACGTCGGGATCGAAGAAAGACCAGACGTGGTTGCCCCCGAAACGTGTCCCTTCCTCGACGAGGAGGAAGTCCACGTCGGGGCGCCGCTCCGCCAAAGCGAGCGCGGCGAGACCGCCGGCGAGGCCGCCGCCGGCGATGATCAGGCGCGGACCGCCGGTCACCACCGCCCCCCGCCTAAAGGCCATATGGCGAGGCCGCCGAAGGCGGGATAGCGCAACGCGCTATGCACCGCCTCCTCATCGCACCCCTCCTCCTCACGCTCGCCGCCGCCGGAAGCCCGACGGCCGAGATCGAGGTCGCCGTCGAGAAGCTGCGCAGCCGGAAGGGCGAGCTTCACCTGTGCCTGACCCGCCGGCCCGCCCATTTCCCCGACTGCAAGAGCGATCCGGGCGCCGTCACCAGAACCGTCCCCGCCGCGACCGCGACGATCCGCATCGGCGGCCTTGCGCCGGGGGGCTATGCGCTCGCGATCTTTCACGACGAGAACCGCAACCGGAAGCTCGACATGATGATCGGCATTCCGCGCGAGGGCTTCGGCTTTTCACGGAATCCGGTGGTGCGCTTCGGGGCGCCGAAGTTCCGGCAAGTGCTCATAAATCTGGGGCCGGGCTTCACCCGCGAGACGGTGCGCATGCAATACGTGCTTTAGTCCATGTGGATTCGCCCTTCCCGCACCCTTAGGCTTTGCGGCGGGGGCGAAGAGCAAGGATTCAATGATCGACGCCTGCGCCCGTGAAGACCTCCCGCCCCTCGACATCTTGCTGGCCGCGCCGCGCGGCTTCTGCGCCGGGGTCAGGAGAGCGATCGAGGCCGTGCGCGATGCGCTTCGGGTCCACGGCCCGCCGGTCTACGTGCGCCGGCCGATCGTCCATAACCTGCGGGTCGTCCGTGCCCTCGAAGCCGAGGGCGCCGTGTTCGTGGAGGAATTGTGCGAGGTGCCCGAAGGGGCGGTCGTCATCCTCTCCGCGCACGGCGTGGCGCCGCAGGTCGCCGAGGAGGCGGCACGGCTCGGCCTCACCGCCTACGACGCCGTCTGCCCGCTGGTCGCCAAGGTCCACCGGGAGGTGGAAAGGCATCACCGCAACGGCCGCCACATCGTTCTCGTCGGACATGAGGGTCATCCGGAGATCGTCGGAACCGTCGGGCATGCCCCCGCGGGCTCGGTTTCCGTGATCCGGGGCGCCGCCGACGTGCGCACCCTGCCCTTTCCCACCGGCAGGCGCCTCGCTCTTGCGGTTCAGACGACCTATTCGGTCGAGGAAGCGGCGCAAGTCACCGCGGCGCTCGATGCCCGGTTCCGGGACGTCGACCGCCCCGCCGCGGGCGATATCTGCTATGCGACCACCAACCGGCAGGCGGCGGTGCGGGCGATCGCGGCGCGCGCCGACTCGATCATCGTCGCGGGCGAAAGCTTCTCCTCCAACGCCTGCCGCCTGGCCGAGATCGCCGCCGCCGCCGGCTGCTCCTCCGTCCAGCGAGTCGGCGGCCCGGAGGAGATCGACTGGTCCAGGATTCCGCTCAGCGGCGCGCTGGGGATAACCGCCGCCGCCTCCACTCCGGAAAGCGTCGTCACGGATATCCTGGACGCGCTTCGAACGAGCTACCGCCTTCGCATCGAGGAAGTTCGGGCGGTCGAGGAAACCACGGAGTTCAAACGGGTCGCGATCGGATGACGATGATCGATACGCTTCGCGCCGCGGTGACGCTGGGCCCGTCGATGCGCCGCGCCGCCGCCGATATCGACGCCCTGTTCGAAGCGATCCTTCCGGACCCGCCCGATCCGCGCCGCCGGCTCTACCAGGCGATGCGCCATGCCGCCGTCGGTGGAGGCAAGAGGATCCGGCCGCTCCTCACGATCGCCGCCTCCGGCCTTTTCGAGGTGCCCCGTGAAAGCGCGATCCGGGCCGGCCTCGCCGTCGAGTGCGTCCATGTTCACTCGCTCATCCACGACGATCTTCCCTGCATGGACGACGACGATCTGCGCCGCGGCAAGCCGACCGTCCACCGCGCGTTCGACGAGGCGACGGCCGTCCTCGCCGGCGACTCACTGCTCGCGCTCGCCTTCGAGATACTGGGCGACCGGGCGATGGGGCTGACCGGAGACATTCGGGCCGAGCTGATCTTCGAGCTGGCCCGAGCCGCGGGCGCCGGCGGGATGGCCGGCGGGCAGATGCTCGACCTGTTCCCGGCGGAATCGCTCGATCTCGATTCCATCACCCGCCTCCAGCGCCTCAAGACCGGGGCGCTGATCGGCTGGTGCGTGGAGGCCGGAGCGATCATGGGCCAGGCGCCGCCCGAGGCCCGGACCAGCCTGCGCGGTTACGCCCATTGCCTGGGCCTCGCCTTCCAGATCGCCGACGACCTGCTCGACGTGGGCGGCGACGAGGCGCGGGTCGGCAAGCGGCTGCGCAAGGACGACGATCAGGGCAAGGTCACGTTCGTCACCATGCTGGGAGTGGAGCGGGCGCGGCGCCAGGCCCGGATCCTCGTCGATCAGGCGACCGAGCACGTCCAGGCCCTCGGCCCCAATTCGGATCTGCTGTCCGCAATCGCCCGCTTCGCGATCAACCGGGACCATTGAGCCGGACCCCGGCCTCGACGCCGATCCGGATCGCCTCCGCCGAGCTGCCGACGCCAAGCCTCGTCAGCAGGCTGGCCCGGTGCATCTTCACCGTCTTCTCGTCGATCGCGAGGAAGCCGGCGATCTGCTTGTTCCGGTACCCCGCGATCATATGCTCGAGCACCTGATGCTGGCGCGGGGTCAGCTTGCGCACCAGTTGCTCCGCCTGCTGCCGGCGCCAGGCGGAAAGGGCCGCGCCGGCGCCGACTTCCATCTGCGAGCCGAGGTAATAAGCGACGGCGCCTTCCTCGCCGATCACCGGCGCGATCATCACGGCATTCAGGAAAGCGCTTCCGTCCTTGCGGTAGTTGGTGAGCTCGACCAGCGCCTCCCGCCCTTCGGCCACCGCGGCGCGAAGCATGGCGCGAGCCTCCGGCTCGGTGCCCGCGCCCGCCAGGAAGCGGCAGTTGCGGCCGACGATCTCGTCGCGCTCGTAGCCGGTCAGCACGCAGAAGGCGCTGTTGACGGCCACGATCGGATTGTCGGGCAATTGGACAGCGGTGATCACCGAAGCAATCGGGCTGTGGTCGATCGAGGCGAGCAGCCCCTCCGATCCCTTCAGCCGGTCTATTGAGCCAAATGCGGTCACTGGCACCTCTCTAGCATTACCGGCGCGCGTTGAAATCCCGGCAATAGCGGCTTGCGTCATCCACCCGACGCCGCTA
>DASVTA010000129.1:0-2963 GCA_036387815.1 Allosphingosinicella sp. | reverse complement strand
GGTGACTCCGACGTAGATCGCCACCGGCACCGCGCTGTCATATTCCCGGTACAGCCAAAGCGCGGCGATCGGGGCCAGGGAGCCGGCGAGGATGGAGGTCAGCTGGTAGGCGATGGAGACTCCCGAATAGCGGATTCGGGTCGGGAACAGCTCGGTGATGAAGGCCGCCTGCGGGCCGTACATGGCGCTGTGGAGGACGAGACCGACGACGAGCGCGAGGACGATCAGGGCCGGCTCGCCGCTCGCCAGCATCGGGAAGAAGGCGAAGCTGAAGGCGGCGAGGCCGAGGCCGCCGAACGCGTAGACGGGGCGGCGGCCGATCGCGTCCGAAAGCCGGCCGAAGAGGGGGATCGCGAAGAACTGGACGGCGGCGCCGATCAGCAGGGCCTGGAGGGCTAGGCTTCGGGTCTCGGCGGCGACGTCGACCAGGAAGGTCAGCGAGAAGACGGTGAGGATGTAATAAGAGATGTTCTCGCCGACCCTCAGGCCCGCGCCGAGCACGATCGCCCGCGGCCGCTCGCGAAGCACCTCCATCGCCGGAAGCTTGGGCGGGGCCTCGGCCTCTTCGAGCGCCTTTTCGAACATGGGGCTCTCTTCGACGCGGTTGCGGATGTACCAGCCGACGACGACCAGAACCGCGGAGAGGAGGAAGGGGATGCGCCAGCCCCAGGCGAGGAAATCGGCCTCACTCTGCACGGCCGCGATCAGCGCGAGCACTCCGGCCGAGAGCAGGCTTCCGGCCGCGACCCCGGCCTGCGGCCAGCTCGCCCAGAAGCCGCGGCGGGCGCTGTCGCCATGCTCGGCCGCCATCAGCACCGCTCCGCCCCATTCGCCGCCCACCGCGAAGCCCTGGACCAGGCGGAGCGCGATCAGCCCCACGGGCGCCCAGACCCCGATCTGGCCGTAGGTGGGGAGGAGGCCGATCAGGACCGTCGCAACGCCCATCATGACGAGGCTCAGCATGAGCAGCCGCTTGCGGCCGATGCGGTCCCCGTAATGGCCGAAGACGATCCCGCCGAGCGGCCTCGCGACGAAGCCCACCGCGTAGGTGGCGAAGGCGAACAGCGTCCCGGTGAACGGATCGTAGGAGGGGAAGAAGAGCTTGTTGAAGACGAGGGCCGCGGCCGAGCCGTAGAGGAAGAAATCATACCATTCGATCGTCGTCCCGATCATGCTCGCCGCGACGACCCGGCGGAGCCTGCCGGGCTGCCATTCCTCGGATTGCTGTACGGTCGTCATTTTCCCTCCTGGGTGTACTGCGCAGCTTAAACGGACCGGCGGGCGCAGCGCCACCTCATTCCTCCCCGAGCTTGCTCGGGGAGGGGGACCGCGCGAAGCGCGGTGGAGGGGCAAGCCACAATCCGCATTTCCCCTCCACCACGGCGCTTCGCGCCGCGGTCCCCCTCCCCCAGCAAGCTGGGGGAGGAATTGGCTGTTGTCGCCGCGCGGTCGCAGGCGTAGCGGCGGCTGATGCGCTTACTGGCTCTTCTCCTTTTCCTTTCCGCCTGCGCCTCCACCCCTTCGGCGAATAGCGAGACGGCCCGCTGGCGGGCGCAGGCGGAGCGGGTGACGATCGTCCGGGACGATTGGGGGATCGCCCATGTCCGCGGCAGGAGCGACGCGGACGCGGTGTTCGGGATGATCTACGCGCAGGCGGAGGACGACATCAACCGCGTGGAGACCAACTACCTCACCTCGCTCGGCCGGACCGCCGAGGCGGAAGGGGAGAAGGCGATCTGGTCCGATCTGCGCGCGAAGCTCTATATGGATCCGGACGATCTCAGGGCCCGCTACGCCGCCAGCCCCGCCTGGCTGAAGCGGCTGATGGACAGCTGGGCGGACGGGCTGAACTATTATCTGGCGACTCACCCGCAGGTGCGGCCGCGTGCGATCACGCGCTTCGAGCCCTGGATGGCGCTGAGCTTCACCGAGGGCAGCATCGGCGGCGACATCGAGCGGATCGACCTGGCGGGGCTGGAGGCCTTTTACTCGAAACGGGGGAAGGCGCTCGCGTCATCCCGGCGAAGGCCGGGACCTCAGGAGGTGAAAGGCGCCGCGCTCCTCACCCCGCGGGGCCCGGGCCTTCTCCGGGGCGACGAGAGCGACAACGAGCCGCGCGGCTCGAACGGCTTCGCGATCGCGCCTTCGAACAGCGCCGGCGGCCACGCGCTGCTGCTGATCAACCCGCACACCAGCTTCTTCTTCCGCTCCGAGCTTCAGGTGGCGAGCGAGGAGGGGCTGAACGCCTATGGCGCCGCGACCTGGGGCCAGTTCTTCATCTACCAGGGGTTCAACGAGCGCGCCGGATGGATGCACACGTCGAGCGGCGTCGACGTCGTCGACGAGTTCCTGGAGACCGTCGAGCAGAAGGAAGGCCGGCTCTTCTACCGTTACGGCAACGAACTGAGGCCGATCGAGACGAAGACGGTCAGCGTCGCCTATCGGACGGCCGACGGAAGCATGGCCAGCCGCAGCTTCGAGACCTACCGAACCCATCACGGTCCGATCGTGCGCGAGCAGGGCGGCAAATGGGTCGCCTTCGCGATGATGCACAAGCCGGTCGAGGCACTCCAGCAGAGCTTCCTTCGCACCAAGGCACAGGATCACGATGCGTTTCTGAAGGTGGCCGACCTCAAGGCGAATTCGTCGAACAACACGATCTTCGCCGATTCCGAGGGCAATATCGCCTATCACCATCCACACTTCATCCCTCTGCGCGACGATCGCTTCGATTACACCAGGCCGGTGGACGGCAGCGACCCGCGCACCGACTGGCGGGGCCTGCACTCCCTCATGGATACGCCGCGGGTGCTCAACCCGCAGGGCGGCTGGATCCAGAACACCAACAACTGGCCCTATTCGGCGGCCGGGCCCGACAGCCCCCGGCCGGCCGACTTCCCGCGCTACATGGACATGTTCGGTGAAACTCCGCGCGGGCTTCAGGCGGTGCGCCTGCTCAGCGA
>DASVTA010000128.1:0-1981 GCA_036387815.1 Allosphingosinicella sp. | reverse complement strand
TCATCGGCTGGATGTCGTTCCCGGTCCGCGAGCAGGCGGCCTTGAAGGCGTCGAGCATGGGCCGCTCGGGCGGCGGCGCGGGGGCGGCGGCGGCGAAGAGCGCGGCGAGGATCATCGGCGGCTTTCCCCCTCTCCCCGACGAGCGGCTCCCGCGACAGGGTTCAGGATTTCGGTCCGAGAGCTGACGAGGCTGGACATGGACAATGCGCTTCTTTTTCGGGAGGTTGAGCGCACTAGGCGCCGAGCTCGTGCTCTCGGTTCATGACATCTTCGAAAGAATAGGGCAGCTCCGCCGGCAGCTGCTTCAAAGGCAGATTGATTTCGTTGGCGGCGAGTGCGCGCGCCGGACGCCAGGCCCGGCGCAACGCCTCCCCGGTCCGCGCTCTGTAGCTCGGACTGTCATCGAGTTCCTGTTCGATTCGCGCCCGGTGCTCGACGATGGAGGCGATCCAGCTGTTCGACCGCCGCTCAGGCTGGAAATCCCATTTAAGCATGTGGGCGATGACGATCTCGAAGGCGCTCACGAAACCCCTGAATTCCGATCGTCCCAGGCTCTCCACCTCATCGATGAGATTGTCCTTGTCGACCTCGCTCCAGCGATCCGCCTTTAGAAGCGCGACCTGATGGTCCAGCCACGCCGCGTAATCGGCCTCGTAGCCCGGAGCGGCGCGCCTGAGTTCGGTGATATGCTCTCGTTCCGCCATCGCGCTTCGATTCTACCAGTTTTCGGTCTCTCAGGCGAGCGAGCCGTCGATGTTCCTGCAGGCCTCCAGCAGCTCCTTCACCGCGTCGACCGAGACCTGGAAGTTCGCCTTGGCGCTCTCGTCCAGCTCGATCTCGACGATCCGCTCCACGCCGCCGGCGCCGATCACCACCGGAACGCCGACGTAGAGGCCGTTCACGCCATACTGGCCCTGGAGGTAGGCGGCGGCGGGAAGGAGGCGCTTCTTGTCCTTGAGGTAGCTCTCCGCCATCGCCAAAGCGGACGTGGCGGGCGCGTAGAAAGCGGAGCCGGTCTTGAGCAGTGCGACGATCTCGCCGCCGCCCGAGCGGGTGCGCTGGACGATGGCGTCGATCCGCTCCTGCGTCGACCAGCCCATCTTGATCAGATCGGGCACCGGAATGCCCGCGACCGCGGAATAGGCGGGGACCGGGACCATCGTGTCGCCGTGGCCGCCGAGCACGAAGGCGGTCACGTCCTCCACCGAGACCTTGAACTCCTCGGCGAGGAAGTGGCGGAAGCGCGCCGAGTCCAGAACCCCGGCCATTCCAACCACCCGCTGGTGCGGAAGGCCGGAGAATTCGCGCAGCGCCCAGACCATCGCGTCCAGCGGGTTGGTGACGCAGATGACGAAGCTGCCGGGCGCATGAGTCCTGATGCCCTCGCCCACCGCCTTCATCACCTTGAGGTTGATCCCGAGCAGATCGTCGCGGCTCATGCCCGGCTTGCGGGCCACACCGGCGGTGACGATGCAGACGTCGGCGCCCGCGATGTCGGCATAATCCTGGGTTCCGGTGAGGATCGCGTCATAGCCTTCGACCGGACCGGCCTGGGCGAGATCGAGCGCCTTGCCCTGGGGTATTCCCTCGGCGACGTCGACGAGCACGATGTCCCCCATCTCGCGGATCGCCGCGAGGTGGGCCAGGGTTCCGCCGATCATTCCGGCGCCGATGAGCGCGATTTTGGTGCGAGCCATATGGGCTGCTCAGCCTTTCTAAAACCCGTCGAAGCGAAGCGGCGGCAGGAGGCCGCCAAACGTGGCGACCGCTTAGACACGAAGGCGGGAGGGGGCAACCGCGGGAAGCGGTAAATGCGTGCGATTGTGGCGGCTGGGGGCGAGCCCTTTTCTCCTCTCCCGTTCTTACGGGAGAGGAGGGGCCCGCCGCGAAGCGGTGGGAGGTGCGAGTCTGTAGCAAAGAGTCAGCAAGACCCTCAACTCCCAAGCCTTCGCTTGGGCCCCTCCTCTCCCACGAAAGGCGG
>DASVTA010000127.1:0-3434 GCA_036387815.1 Allosphingosinicella sp. | reverse complement strand
CTTCGGCTTCGGCGGGACCAATGCCAGCCTGGTGATGCGGGCGCTCTGAGCCCGGCATGAAGAAGCTCCTGGCGCTCGTCCTGCTGGCCGTCGCCTGTCTCGGCGTCGGCCTGTGGTTCATCCAGGGCTGGAGCGGAGCGGGTCCCTCGAAGCAGCCGACGCCGGTCGTGATCGAGTCGGGCACGAGCCTCGTCGAAGCCGCCCGGCAGCTCGAGAAGGCCGGAGTCGTCGCCTCGGCCGAACGCTTCCTCTTCCAGACGAAGATCTTCGGCAGCGGCGAGCCGATCAAGGCCGGCGAATATGAGTTTCCGGCCCGCGCGAGCCACGCCGAGGTCCTCGCCCTGCTCCAGGACGCGAAGACTCTGCAGCGCATGGTGACCATCCCCGAGGGCCTGCCCTCGGTGCTTGTCCACGAGCGGCTGATGAAGGCGGCGGCCCTCACCGGCGATGCGCCGGTGCCGGAGGAGGGCAGCGTGCTCCCCAACAGCTACAGCTATCAGCGCGGCGAAGCCCGGGCCGCGGTGGTGAAGCGAATGCAGGCGGCGATGACCAAGGCGGTGAACGAGCTCTGGCCCAAGCGGAACCCGTCGACCGTGGTGAAGAGCCCGCGGGAGGCGATCATCCTCGCCTCGATCGTCGAGAAGGAGACCGGCAAGGCGTCGGAGCGGCGAATGATCGCCGGGGTCTATTCGAACCGGCTTCGGCAGGGGATGAAGCTCGATGCCGATCCCACCGTCATCTACCCGATCACCAGGGGAAAGCCGCTCGGGCGGCGAATCCTTCGCTCCGAGCTGCAGGCCGATAACGGCTACAATACCTACGCCATGGCCGGCCTGCCCGTCGGGCCGATCGCCAATCCCGGCAAGGAATCGATCGCCGCCGTTCTGAACCCTGCGCCGACCCAGGCGCTCTACTTCGTCGCCGACGGTACCGGCGGCCACATCTTCGCAAACACTTATGCCGAGCATCAGGCGAACGTGAAGAAGTGGTTCGCGATCAGGCGCGCCAGGGGCGAGATGTGAGATTGCCTCCCTGCCGCGAAGCGGTGGGGAGGGGGACCACAAGAAGTGTGGTGGAGGGGTGGCTGGAGCAGGATTGCGCGTTTCTCGCGGGATCCGCTTCAGTCGGTGCCTTCTACCCCTCCACCACCCTTCGGGTAGTCCCCTTCCCCATGGCTCCGCCATGGGGAGGCAAGTTAGATCGCCAGCCGCCGCCTTTCGATCCCGGCCCCGCTCCCCGGCGCCCGGGCGCAGGCGAAGGGCTCCACCGCCACCTTCTGCGCCGCGAAGCTCACCTGGATCGCCATCCGGTCGTCGACCATCATCCCGACATGATCGTCGCAGAAGAGCAGGTCCCCGCGCTTTAGCGGGGCATCGTCCGCCAGCGGCTCGCCCAGCGCTCTCTGCTCCCGAGTGTCTCGCGGCGCTTCGAGACCGCACAGCTGCAGCGCAAGCTGCACCAGGCCAGAGCAGTCGATTCCGTGGCAGGTGCGCCCGCCCGGCCGGTAAGGCGCTCCGAGCAGGCGCTGCGCGACCGCGACCGGATCCTCCTCATGCTCGCCCAGCGGCCTCAGATAAGCGAGCGGGACGAAGCCGCCCTCGAACTCGAGCGAGGCGCCGCGCACCTCACCGTGCAGGCGCGAGCCCATGGGCAGGTGGGACAAGGTGGCGGCGAGCGGGTCCGGCCCGGCCTGGATCGGCGCCTGCGCCTCCACCACGACATGCGTGGGCTCGAGCGGCTCGGCGAGCCCGATCGCCTCGACATAGCCGACCCGGTGGTCGGCCAGGCAATAGCCCCAGGCCCAGCCGGCGGTGAGGTCGAGCACCGCGAAACCTTCGCCCGGAAGCAGCTCCGAGACCGGCTGTGCGCCTTCCGCCGGCTCGCCGAGCACCGGCGCCGCGATCATGCCGCAGGCCCGGATCAGCGGCGATGCATAATGGGGAGCGAAGAGCCGTCCGGCGAGCGCGATGTCGGCGATGTCGCTCCGCCAGGCGTTGAGCCGGGGATCCAGCCGGATCGAGGGTCCGTCGAGCGAGATCCTCCGCTTAGTGCTGGAGGAGGATCCCCCGCTCCTTGGACGCGCCGCGGCGACCGGCATTGACGGCTTCCTGCTGCTCGATATTGCGTTCGAAGCGCTCAAGGAACTCCTGCCCTATGCTGGTCTGGGCGACGAACACGTTGCGGCGGTCCGCCTCGTCGCGCACCCGGCGCAGATAGCCGAGCGTGCCCAGCGTATTCAAGGCGCGCGTGATCACCGGCTTGGACACGCCAAGGATATGGGCGAGGCCGCGCACCGTATGCGGTCCGGGAGTCAGATAGACGAGCAGCATCAGCGCCATCTGACGATTGGTGAGATCCGGCTGGCCTGACCGCACGTAGCTGATCAGCGTCTGCATCCAGCTCTTGAGAGCTCGCTCTGACACCGGCTTGTCTCCAAATTGCGAGGCGACTTGTTCCGGGTCTTAAACCAGTCAGATAGAGTTTCGTTTCCTTAAATATTGAGAAATCGACAGAAAAACGACCGTGACGTCAATTGGCGTAGCGGGACGACAGCGCCGCCCATGTCGCTCGCAGGCCGAATGCGTCGCCGCCCTTGGGCCGTCCCGGCTTCGCCGAGCCCCGCCAGGCATAGGTGTCGAAATGGGCCCAGGGGCGCCCGTCAGGGACGAACTTCTTCAGGAACAAGGCCGCCGTGACGGCGCCCGCCATCGGCGTGTCCGAGGAATTGGCGATGTCGGCTATTTCCGAGGCGAGCATGTCCTCATAGGGGGCCCACAGCGGCATCCGCCAGACCGGGTCGGCCGCCGCCTCGCCGCCGGCGAGCAGCGCTCCGGCCAGCGCATCGTCATTCGCGAACAAGGCGGGCAGGTCGGGGCCGAGCGCAGTGCGGGCCGCCCCCGTCAGGGTCGCGAAGTCGACGATCAGCTCGGGCTCGCCCTCGGCCGCCTTGGCGAGCGCGTCTCCCAGGATGAGCCGCCCTTCGGCGTCGGTGTTGTCGACTTCGACGGTAAGGCCCTTGCGGCTTCTGAGGACGTCGCCTGGCCGGAATGCGGCTCCGGAGACGGAATTCTCCACCGCCGGGATGAGCAGATGGAGGCGGACCGGCAGGCGGCTCTTCATCGCCAGCCGCGCAAGCGCGAGCGCGTGAGCGGCCCCGCCCATGTCCTTCTTCATGATCCGCATCCCGGCGGCCGGCTTGATGTCGAGCCCGCCCGAGTCGAAGCAGACGCCCTTGCCGACGATGGCGACTCGGGGATGGCGGCGATCGCCCCATTCCAGCTCGATCAGGCGCGGAGCCCGCTCCGCCGTGGCGGCACGGCCGACCGCGGCGATCATCGGATAGCCTTCCTCCAGAGCGGCGCCCGACGTGACCGTCACCTCGCCGCCGCACTCCGCTCCCACCTCGCGCACCGCCGCCTCCAGCTCCGCCGGAC
>DASVTA010000126.1:0-3796 GCA_036387815.1 Allosphingosinicella sp. | reverse complement strand
CTCCCAAGCCTTCGGCTCGGGCCCCTCCTCTCCCGCGAAAAGCGGGAGAGGGTCTAGATGTCCAGCTTCGCCACCATCGCAAGCCGCTCGGGCGTTGCGTCCCTGAAGTTGCCGGCATCGAAGGGCGGCTTGGGATCATATTCCATGCTGAGCTGGACCGCCTCGGCCATCTCGCGGCCCGCGATCTCGGCGCACAGGGTAAGGCCGAGGTCGATCCCGGCGGAGACTCCGGCGCTGGTCAGGTATTTGCCGTCCTCGGTGACTCGCTCCGCCGAATAGGTGGCTCCGAAATGGCCGAGATAATCGCGCGCGCCCCAATGGGTGGAGGCGCGGCGGCCTTCGAGCAGTCCGGCCGCTCCGAGGAGGATCGAGCCCGTGCAGACCGAGCAGGTGCGGGTCGTCACGGTGTCCAGCACCGCCATCCAGCCCAGCACCCTTTCCTCGCCCATCTCCCGCTGCACGCCGGCCCGCCGGCCGCCCGGGACGATCAGCATGTCGGCCGCGATCTCGTCGTTGATGCCGGTGTCGGCATTGAGTGCGAGGGCGCCGTCGCCGGTCCGCACCGGGCCGGCGCGGCGTCCGACAAAGCGGATCTCCACTCCGGGCAGCCGGCTCAGCGACTCATAGGGTCCGACGGCGTCGAGGGCGGTGACCCCGTCGTAGAGGTAGATGAGGATCAGCATGGTCTTTCCTTCGTCATTGCGAGCGAAGCGAAGCAATCCATTGCTCCGTCGCCCCGCTGGATTGCTTCGTCGCTACGCTCCTCGCAATGACGGGCCGCCCAAAGCCCGCTCGATCAGCGCCTTGGTGGAAGGGTCGAAGTCCATCTCGTCGCCGCTGTCGATCGCCTTGGCCATCGATTTGCCCAGCTCGACTCCGAACTGGTCGAACGGGTTGATGCCCAGCAGCACCGCGTTCACGAAGGTGCGATGCTCGTAGAAGGCGATCAGCGCTCCGAGCGTCGCGGGATCGAGCCGGTCGAGGAGGATGGTCGTGGAGGGGCGGTCCCCCGGGTACGTCCGGTGCGGATCGTCGCTTCCCTTGCCCGACATCAGGGCCGCACCCTGGGCGAAGCAGTTGATGAGGAGCTGCCGGTGATGCTCCTCGTCCAGGCTGTGGCCGGGCTCCACGCAGGCGACGAACTCGACCGGCACGAGGTGGGTGCCCTGGTGGAGCAGCTGGAAGACGGCGTGCTGGGCGTCGGTTCCGACTCCTCCCCAGGTGATGAGCGAGGTGGCGCGGCCGGCCGGCGAGCCGTCGAGCTTCACCGACTTGCCGTTCGATTCCATCTCCAGCTGCTGGAGATAGAGCGGCAGCAGCCGCAGCCGCTCGTCATAGGCGAAGACGGCGCGGGTCTCGCAGCGCCGGACATTGGCATAATAGCGGTCGGCGAAGGCGGCGAGCACCGGCGCGTTCCGAAGCGCCGGCGTCAGACGGAAGTGGCGGTCCATCGCCGCCGCGCCTTCGAGCAGGGTCTCGAACGCGTCCCAGCCGAGGGCGAGCGCGGCTGGGAAGCCGATCGACGACCACAGCGAGTAACGGCCGCCGACGCTCTCGGAAAAAGGGAGGATCCGGGTCTCGTCGACTCCGAACTCGATCGCCCGTTCGGGAGCGGCGGTCAGCGCGATCATCCGTCCATAGGGGTCCGCGACTCCGCCCTCTTCCAGCCACGCCAGGGCCGAGCGCGTGTTGATCAGGGTCTCGAGCGTCGTGAACGTCTTGGAGGCGACGACGAGGAGCGTCGTGTGCGGATCGAAACCCGCCACGGCTTCCTCGATCGCGGCTCCGTCGACATTGGCGACCACCGCCGTCTCGTAGCGGCCCGAATCCCGCCCGAGCGCATCGATCAGGAAGTCCGGGCCGAGCGCGGAGCCGCCGATGCCGATGTGAAGAATGTGGCGGACCGGGCCGAAGGCCTCGGCCTCGATCGCGTCGATCAGCGCGCGCATCCGGCCGCGCAACACGGCGGCCCGGGCGACGCTCTCCGGAGCGCCCTGCCCACGCTCCGCGCTGTGCTCGGCGGAGCGGCCCTCCGTCGGGTTGGCGAGCCCGCCGGCGAAGAGCGTATCGCGCGCTCCGGCAAGGCCGCGGGCCTCCGCCAGCGCTTCGAATCCGGCGAGGAGGGCGGGGGTGAGATGGGTCTTGGAGAAGTCGAAATGGAGCCCCGGCAGCCCGATCGTGAGGCTGGAGAGGCGGTCGGGCTGAGCGGCGAACAGGCCGCCGAGCGTTTGCCGCTCCGACGCCTCGATGAGAGTCCAGGCTTCGTCTTCGTTCATCCGGCGCTCTTAGTGGGCGAGGGGCGCCATGCCTAGCCACTGGGCCGCCGCGCTTGACCGCACCCCCGCCTCAAGCGAAAGCGGCGATATGGCGACAGGTGCGGCGAAGTCGAAGAGGGCGAAGAAGAAAGGGGGCGTCGGCGAGACGACGCGGTTCCTGCTGCTCTTTTTCCTGTTCGCCCTTTTCCTGCGCGCGTTCGTCGTGGCGCCCTTCGTGATCCCGTCGGGATCCATGCTTCCGGAGCTGAGGATCGGCGATTATCTGTTCGTCTCCAAATGGCCCTACGGCTATTCCCGCTATTCGGTGCCGTTCGGCCTTGCTTCCTTTTCCGGGCGGATACTCGGCGCGGAGCCGGCGCGGGGGGATGTCGTCGTCTTCCGTTACCCGGGCAGCGACGACGATTGGGTGAAGCGGCTGATCGGCCTTCCCGGAGACCGGGTGCAGATGCGCGACGGCCAGCTCATCCTCAACGGCAAGGCGGTGCCGAAGGTGCGCATCGCCGATTTCGCCATGCCGGTCACTCCGAACAGCCCCTGCCGATACGGCGGCCGGGTGCGCGCCGCCGAAGCCGAAGCCGGCCGGCGCGTCTGCCGCTATCCGCGGTACCGGGAGACCCTGCCGGGCGGCCGTTCCTACGAGGTCATCGACCAGATCGAAGGGGCCGCGGACAACACGCAGGTCTATACGATCCCCGCCGGCCATTATTTCATGATGGGCGACAACCGCGACGACAGCGCGGACAGCCGCTTTCGGCCCGACCAGCTGGGTGTCGGCCTGCTTCCGCGCGACTATGTGATCGGCCGCGCCACCGTCGCCTTCTTCTCGACGGACGGTTCGGCCGAATGGATCAAGCCGTGGACCTGGTTCTCGGCGGCACGTTGGGAACGGGTGGGGCAGACCTTTTGATGGACAAGGACACTCTCGACTGGCTGCGGACGCTCGGACTCGCCCCGGGCGACGTCTCCCTGTTCGAGCGGGCGCTGACTCACTCCAGCTTCGGGGAGGCGCAATATGAAAGGCTCGAATTCCTCGGCGACCGGGTGTTGGGACTGACCGTCGCGGCCTGGCTCTACGAGCTTTTCCCCGAGGAGCCGGAAGGCCAGCTCTCGAAGCGCCTCAACGCGCTGGTCGCCCGCGAAACCTGCGCCGAAGTGGGCCGCACGCTCGGCGTCGGCGATCGGATCCGCCTCGGCAAGCAGGCGCGCGAGGACGGCGCATCGGACAGCGACAATGTCATCGGGGATGTCGTCGAGTCTCTGATCGGAGCCATCTATATCGATTCGGGCCTGGAGGCCGCGGAGGCCTTCGTCCGCTCGGCCTGGGGCGACCGGGTGAGCACCCGCGACAAGGCGCCGCAGCATCCCAAGTCCGCGCTTCAGGAATGGGCCGCGGCCAACAACCGGCGACCGCCCGCTTATGCCCTGAAGTGCCGCAAGGGCCCGGATCACTCCCCTCGCTTCGTCGTTACCGTCGAAGTCCGCGGCATCGGCGCGGCGGACGGCGAAGGCGGATCGAAGCA
>DASVTA010000125.1:0-4655 GCA_036387815.1 Allosphingosinicella sp. | reverse complement strand
TGCTCGCCAACGTCGTCGAGCATATCGACATCAAGAGCTTCGATGCTCGCCCGATCGTCGATGCGATGAAGAAGATGAGCTTCTCCAGCCGCGACACCGGCCGCGCCGCCGAGCTCTACAACACCATGCTCGCCGATCCGGATTGCTCCGTGATCCTGGTGATCGCGGGTTCGACCTCGGCCGGCGGGTGCATGGATCTTTATGCGGACCTCATTCGGCACAACATGGTCGATGCGGTGGTCGCCACCGGCGCCACCATCGTCGACATGGATTTCTTCGAAGCGCTTGGCCACAAGCACTACCAAGCGCTTGAAATCCCTGACGACGACACTCTGCGCTCGCTCTACATCGACCGTATCTACGATACCTATATCGATGAGGAGAAGCTGCAGGAGACCGATCACACGATCGGCGACATCGCCAACAGCCTCGAGCCGAAGGCCTATTCGTCGCGCGCCTTCATCCGCGAGATGGGCAAGTGGCTGATGACTCACGGCAAGAAGGAGAACAGCCTCGTCAAGCTCGCTTACGAGCATGACGTGCCGATCTTCTGCCCGGCCTTCGTCGACAGCTCGGCGGGCTTCGGCCTCGTCAAGCACCAGGTCGACGCCATGAAGGCGGGCCGGCCCTACATGGTGCTCGACGCGATTGCCGACTTCCGCGAGCTCACCAACCTCAAGATCGAGGCGGGCACGACGGGCCTGCTGATGATCGGCGGCGGAGTTCCCAAGAACTTCACCCAGGACACGGTCGTCTGCGCCGAAATCCTCGGCCACGACGACGTCGAGGTTCACAAATATGCCGTGCAGATCACCGTCGCGGACGTCCGCGACGGCGCCTGCTCCTCCTCGACGCTCCAGGAAGCCGCGAGCTGGGGCAAGGTCTCCACGGCGATGGAGCAGATGGTGTTCGCCGAGGCGACCAGCGTGCTCCCGCTTCTGGCGAGCGACGCCTACCATCGCGGTCATTGGCGGGACCGCGCCAAGCGTGCTTTCGCCAAGTTGTTCGACTGATTATCTAAATGCTGGACTGAATCGGCGGCCAGCGCCACTCTGCACGTCCAGGGCTCTCTCGACTCACTTAGAAACGGGTCGGGAGAGCCCGGCAAGCGGGGGAGCGGGCCGTGAACAGATCAGGCAAAACAACCTTCATCCTGTCGGCCTGCATGGTCGCGCTTGCGCTCGGCGGTTGCGGCGGCGGCGGCGGGGGCAGCCCGCCGGTGGCGATTCCTCCGCCGCCCCCTCCTCCGCCGCCGCCGCCCCCTCCTCCTCCGCCGCCGCCGCCGCCTTCAGGCGGCCTCAACGACGCGGAGTACCAGGCGTCCAATTCGGCGAGCACGGCCAGCGCCCTTCCCGCCTATGAAAAAGGCGCCACGGGCAAGAACGTGAAAGTGGCGGTCGTCGATACGGGAATTAACCCTTCGCTGCCCGAGTTCGCCGGCCGCATCGATCCCGCCAGCCAGGACGTGGCCGCCAACCGCGGCATCGTCGACCATCAGGGCCATGGCAGCATGGTGTCCGGAGTCATCGCCGCGAACCGGGACGGCCTCTATATGCAGGGCGTTGCCTATGAAGCGACGATCCTGTCCCTCAACGTCGGCGATCCCGCCGGCTGCAAGCCCGGAACGAGCGACTGCTTCTTCGACTCGGCATTGCCGGTCGCCATCGACCTTGCCCGGACCAAAGGCGCAAAGATCATCAACATGTCGTTCGGCGATGAAGAAGGCATGCCCGCCGAGACCTTTGCAGCCGTTCGCCGGGCGGTCGATGCGGGCATCATCGTCATCATGTCCGCCGGCAATTCCGGCACGGCCCAGCCGAACTCCTTCGCCCTCAAGAATGTTCAGGACGCAGGCTCCACAGGCCTGTTCATCATCGCCGGTTCGATGGATGCCAACCGGAGCATCAGCAGCTTTTCGGACCGCGCCGGCACCGGCGTCGGCGCGGGTCACTATCTGACGGCGCTCGGCCGCGGCAACGCGACCGTCAACCACACGGGCGCGCACGTCGCCGTCAACGGAACATCCTTCTCGGCGCCCACCATAGCCGGCGCCGCGGCTCTGCTGGCCGGCGCGTTCCCGAACCTTACAGGCGCGCAGATCGTCGAGATCCTGCTGACAACGGCCGACGATGCGGGAGCGGCCGGAACCGACGCGATCTACGGCCGCGGCATCCTCAACATCGCCCGCGCCTTCCAGCCGCAGGGCGCGACGGCGCTTGCGGGGAGTATGGCGCCCATTTCGCTGAGCAATAACGGGACCGTCTCGGGCCCGATGGGCGATGCCTCGCCCGCTCTCGGCGGAGGAGCGGTCATCCTCGACGGCTATTCGCGCGCCTATGCGCTCGATCTGGCCAGGACGCTCGGCCGCGTGTCGCAGGAGCAGCCGCTCGCGCAGGGCGTGAGCGGTGGAGATGTCCGCACCGCCGCGGCGTCCATGGGGAGGGTTTCGGTCGCCGTCACGATCCGGCGTAATGCCGCGGGACGGCCGGGCGCCGACATCGAGCCGTTCCAGCTCGGCCATGAAAACGGCCGGAGGGCCAAGGCCGTCGCCGGCATGGCGCTCAGCCGCCTGACGCCGAAGACGGCCCTCGCCTTTGGCTTCTCCCAAGGCGGCCGGATGCTTCAGCAGCAGCTCGCCGGGCGATGGGACAATGAATTCCTCATCGCCCGCGATCCGGCGAGCCGCGCCGGCTTCCATCAGGACGCCGACACCAGCCTTGGCCTTCGCCACGATTTCGGACCGCTCGCACTGACCGTGACCAGCGAGCGCGGCAAAGTGCATATGTCTGGGCTTCGGCACAGGTTCGACCGGCCGTCCTACAATTCGCACTCGATCACGTTCGACAGGAAGACCGGTCCGGTGAGGGTCGGCATAGGGGCTTCGCGGCTAAGCGAGGATGCCACGATATTGGGCGCCCGCTTCTCCTCCGTCTTCTCGAACGGCGGCTCGCGCACCCTCTTCGCCGACGGCACGGTCACCCTCGATCTCGGCGCCGGCCTCGAAGCCTATGCCAGCTATCGCCGCGGCTGGACGTCGATGCCCGGGACAAGCTCGCTGGTGGAGAAAGGCCGCCTCCGGACGGAGGCCTTCGCTTTCGATCTGTCGAGGACCGGCATGTTCACGGCCGGCGACAAGCTCGCGCTCCGGGTCATGCAGCCGCTCCGGGTCGCGAGCGGCGGGTTCGATCTCGATATGCCGGTCGGCTACGACTATGCGACGCGCACGGCGCGTTTCGAGCGGCGCTTCTTCAACCTCGCGCCGACGGGGCGGGAGATCGACTATGAAATCGCCTACGGCCTCGGCCTCCTGGGCGGCCATGTCGATCTCAACGCCTTCCTCCGTACCGATCCCGGCCATATCCAGTCGATGAAGAACGACATGGGCACGGCGATCAGGTTCACCCTCGGAAGATAGGGTCCGATCGACTGCCCGGCCTTGGCTCGTCATTGGGAGGAGCCCTTCGACGCCGCCTGCGGCGGCGCTCAGGATAAGCCGCCGCTTCGCGGCAGCGGCGAAGCAATCCAATATGCCGCAGAGGCCGCACTGGATTGCTTGGCTTCGCTCGCAATGACGGCGCTTCTCAATATCCGCAGGGGAAGGTGGCTTTCAGCGCGGCGAAGATCACAACCGCCGCATTCAGGGCCCCTTCGTGGGGGTTTGCGCGAACATAGCGCACTGTCGCCTGGGCGATCTGGTCGTTGTTGGTCCCGGCCGGGATGCAGACCACCTGAGGCCTGCCCGCGGCGGCCAAAGCGGAGGCCCAGGAATCTGTGGAGCCGATCACATAACCGAGGCAGGCGGCGCGATCCTGCGCGCAAAGGTCGGAAAGCATCTTAGCGGTCATTCGGGTCGGGATGGTCGGCCCCGCGGCCGGCGGGGAGGGCTGACGTTGCGCCTCGGCAGGGGGACGTTGCGCCTGGCGCTGTCCCGGCTGCTGGGCCTGCGCCGGCCCCGCCAGCAGCAAGGCCGCCATGGCCATGTTCGCCATCCCCTTCATCGCTTCACTCCTCAACGCTCAGGCTCCGTTTAGCAGGCTTTCTCAGACACTAAAGGCCGCTTTGACTCGCCGCGTCGCGCCAGCCAATCTGGACCTGCAAAAAGGGGAGATCGCAGCATGTACCAAAGTCCAATTCTCGTGCCCGTCGTCGCGCTCGTCGCGTGGACCCTGCTGATCATGGCCTGGATGGTGGTCACCCGCTTCGCCGCGATGAAGCGCAAGGGCATCTCGCTCAAGGGCCGGGTCGGCGGGCGCGGAGGCAATGCGCTGGAGGGCGTGGTCGAGGACGAAGTGATGTGGAAGGCGCATAATTACATGCACCTGATGGAGCAGCCGACCCTCTTCTACGCGATCGCCCTGACCCTGGCCGTCGGTCATGCCGGCGGCGGCTACAGCGCGGTACTCGCCTGGGCCTATGTGGGGCTGAGGATCTTGCACAGCCTGGTGCAAACTACCGTCAACGTCATCACCTACCGCTTCATCCTTTTCGGACTGTCGTCGCTGGCGCTGGCCGGCCTCACCGTCCAGGGGGCGAGGATGGCCTACGCCCACATGATCTAGGCTGTATCGACATTCAGCGGCGTCGCTTCAATCCCCCTCTCCCCGAGGGGGAGAGGGCCGGGGAGAGGGGGCTCGGCCGCCGAGAATAGGAGCTGC
>DASVTA010000124.1:0-2821 GCA_036387815.1 Allosphingosinicella sp. | reverse complement strand
CCGGCGATGAAGGACAATGGCCGGGGCTCGATCATCTGCACCGCCAGCGTCGCCGGCCTGCGCGCGGGCGCCGGCGGCCCCGCTTATTCCGCCTCCAAGGCGGGCGTGATCAACCTCGTGCGGGTCGCGGCCACCCAGCTCGCCGGCGCCGGCATCAGGGTGAACGCCATCTGCCCCGGCCTGATCGAGACCGGGATGACGCGCTCCGTCTACGAATGGGCGCGCAAGGCCGGCAAGGAGGACCGGATCGGCCACCTCAATCCCCTCAAGCGCGGCGGGGTGCCGGACGAGATCGCCGCCGCCGCCCTCTTCCTCGCCTCCGACGAAGCCAGCTACGTCAACGGCCACGCTTTGGTCGTCGACGGCGGCCTGTCCATCTCCCACCCCTACAGCCACCAGGAATATGGCAGGACGGCGGTCTGACCCCGTCGCCCCGGCGACGGACTAATGTCTCGCCAGCCACCTCTGCCGCGCCCATTCGTTTACCAGCCGGTCCGCCCGCGCCTTTTCCGCCGATCCCGCCTTCAGCTCGCGATAGCGCACCCGCAGCCCCCGGTCGCTGAACCACAGTTCCTCCGTCTCGAGGTTCAGGGTCGTCCAAACGCCGCCAGGCTCGACGATCCCGATCAGGCCCGGCCGGTCGAGCGTTCCGATATACTGGAAGACCGCCGCCTTGGCCGGCCGCGGAGCGAGGTCGCCCGACAACGCCCGAAGGACGATTCCGCGATAGTCGGCAAGCCCGATCGGCCCCGCCACCTTCGCCGCCGGGTCGCTGAGGATGAACGGCACCCGCGTCTGGGCGCGATCGAGGACGTGGCCGTGGCCCAGGAAACCTTCCTCGAACAAAGCCTCGCCATGATCGCCGGTGATCATGATCAAAGTCCGGTCGTAGACGCCCTGGGACTTCAGCCGGGCGATCACCTGCCCCACCAGCCAGTCCGAATAAGCGACCGAGTTCCAGTAGGTCCGCTGAACAGTCTCGCGGTTCGAGGCCTTGATCTCGCTCCTCTTCGCCAGCGGCCCGGGCAGGAAGCGCGGCATGTCGGGATGACTGTAGGGAAAATGCGCTTCCTGGAAGTTCAGGTAGAGGAAGGTCGGCCTTCGCCAATCCTCCGCGGAGCGGAAGTTCCGGTCGAGCTCGCGAAGAACGATTCGCCCGTCCAGGGCAAGCGAGCCCAGCGACGCCGATTCATGCGCCCGCTCCGCCTTGAGCCGGTCGGCGTCGACGAACAGGTCCGCGCTCGACCGCATCCCCACCGTCTCCGATATGCCGCCGAAATCCTCCGGCGCCGCGGAAAGGACTCCGATGCGGTAGCCCGCCCCCTTCAGCTCCCGGAACAGCGAAGGCGCGCCCGGCCGGGGCTCAAGCGCGCCTGAAAAGATGCTGATCCCCGACTGGGTGGTGAAGCCGACATGGCTGTAGGCCTCGCGCACCCATATCCCCTGGCGGGCGAGGGCGTTGAGGTGCGGAGTCACTGGTCGCCCCGCCACCACCTTGCCGATGGCGTCGCCGCGCAGACTCTCGAGGATGATGACCACCAGATGCCTGGGCTGGGCGGGAAGCCTGAGCTCCGGCGCCTCCTCGGGCGCCGCGGTGAAACGGAAGTCGCCGCCGAACCCGTCCTCGTCCACTCCGTTGCCCGGCACGTCCAGCGCAAGCGGGTGCCGCTTCGGGTCGAACGGCGCCGGGTCGCGCTGGGCGGTGAACCAGCTGTAGCCGTCCCGGTCGAAATCGGTGAGACTCCGCAGAGCCATGTTGACGCTTCCGAAGGCGGTGAAGCGGGCGAGGCCGTAGCGGACGTCCGGCCGCCACCCTGCCGCCAGCGCCAGCGGGACGGCCAGGACGAGCAGCGCCAGGAGGTGGCGCCAGCGCAGCGGGTCCGGGCCCGCCCGCCAGTCCGGCAGCCAGCGTTTCACCAGCCGGTAGCAGAGATAATAAGCAATCGCCGCCCCGGCCGCCGCAAGTCCAAGGAGGGTCGCCTCGTCGAGCACGTAGAGCGCCGCAGTGAACAGGCTTCCGCCGCCGAGATTGCGGACCAGTTCGAAGCCCATCGCGTCGCTGAAATAGGCCAGCGCCTGGAACTTGGCGATCAGCAGCGCCGAGATCAGCCCGGCCGTCACGAACAGGAAATTGAGGAAGAAGACCGCGCTTCCCCCGCGCTTGCCATGGAGCGCCCTCAAGAGCAGGAAGCAGGCGAGGATCAACGCGGCGTGGGTGACGAGCAGTGCCGGCGCGAACAGCCCCCATTCCCCCGCTTCGCCGATCACCTTCGACTGGCCGAAGCCTCCGCCGAAAATGCCGTGCTTGCGTTCGACAAGCGCCAGCTCGAGCGCAAGCGTGAACGCGAAGGCGAGCGCCAGGGGCCACCAGAATTTGAGGCGCGACATGGGCCGGGCTGTAGCAGCAGGGGCTTGCGAAACGCCTAACCGGCAAGATCTTCCCCGGGAAATCTCGGGAGGATTCAGCGATTTTCCTGCTAGGCTCCCCCTCCATGCGGGGGCTGGACATAGGCGTAGCCGGGTGCGGGATCGGCGGGCTGGCGGCCGCGCTTCTGCTCGCCCGCGACGGCCACCGGGTCTGCCTCTACGAGCGGTTCGACGCTCCCCGCCTGGTCGGATCCGGGCTGATGATCCAGCCCACCGGCCGCGCGGTCCTGGAGCGGCTCGGCCTCGCCCCCGCGCTCGATCAAGCGGCGGCTCCCATCGAGCGGCTGCTGGGCAAGGCCGAGCCATCCGGCCGGGTGGTGCTCGACGTCCGCTACGAATGGCTCAGGCGCCCCCAGGCCCGCGGCTACGGGGTTCACCGGGCCGCCTTGTTCGA
>DASVTA010000123.1:0-1552 GCA_036387815.1 Allosphingosinicella sp. | reverse complement strand
AACCGCGCCATGGGAGGAATTGGATAAGCGGAGAGTTCGGGCCAGCGCAAGGGCTATCGGATCGAACCGGTACTTCGACCCGGATTTAGTTGGGGATTATTGAGCCAGGGGAACGGAGCCGTTGGCGGGGGCGTCGGGTGCCACGGTCTGCGGCTGGGCTGCTTCCGGCGTGGGGACGAAGCTGTTCGCGGAGGGCGGCGTGGTCGCTGCAGCGCCGCCGAGGCCGGAGAGCGGATCGGTGTTGACGCCGGGAGCGCTTCCCGGAGCCTGCTTGGCGAGCGAGGGATCGATCTCGGTGGGAGCGCGGTCGACGGCGGCAAGCCCTGCAAGAGCAATCGACAGGACGATGAAGAGAGCAGCCAGCACTGCCGTTGCGCGGGTGAGGAAATCGGCCGCCCCGCGCGCGGACATGAGGCCGGAGCTGTTCCCGCCGACGCCCAGGCCGCCGCCTTCGGAGCGCTGCATCAGGATGACGACGACAAGCGTCGCTGCGACGATCGTCTGGACGATGAGGAGGAACAGGAACATCGGGTTTCAAGCTTTCGGGAAAGGTGTCGGCGGCGATTTAGTCTATCGCAGGCGCAGGTTCAACCTTGCGCGGCTTGGATGATGGGGACGAATTGGGCGGCGGTAAGGCTTGCGCCGCCGACCAGGGCTCCGTCGACATTGGGGGTGGCGAAGAGTTCGGCCGCGTTCTCGGCCTTGACCGAGCCGCCGTAGAGGATCCGGACGCCCTCCCCCACTTCGGCGCGTATTGCGGCGTGCATTTCGGCGACGTCGGCGGGAGTGGCGGTCTTGCCGGTGCCGATCGCCCAGATCGGCTCGTAGGCGACGACGAGCTCGCCCGAGCCGGTTTGGTTTGGGAGGGAGCCGGCGAGCTGGCGCTTTACCACCTCGATGTGCTCGCCCGCCTCGCGCTGAGCCTCGCTCTCGCCGACGCAGACGATTGCGGCAAGGCCGGCGGCGAGCGCCGCAGACGCCTTGGCGCGGACCTCCCCGTCGGTTTCGTGCTGGTCGGAGCGGCGTTCGGAATGGCCGACGATGACGAGGCTTGCGCCGGCCTCCTGAAGCATGGGCACGGAGACGTTGCCGGTATGGGCGCCGCTTGGCTGCGCGTGGCAATCCTGGGCACCGACGGCGAGGGCGCCCCCACTGCTGGCCGCGCGCTCGGCGGCGGCCTGGATCAGAGTGAAGGGCGGGCAGATGGCGACGTCCGCGGAAGGAGCCGCTGCGGCCGCGGCGGCGATCGAGTCCAGCTCGGCCAGCGCGGCGCGGCTCCCGTTCATCTTCCAGTTGCCGGCGATCAGCTTCCTTCGCACTTGGGATCCTTTCGTGGATGGGACGACAAGGCGCCTAGCAAGCGCGGGGGCCGGAGCCAAGCTTGCCCGACCGCGCCTCCCCTTCTATGACGGCGCCCAACCACCTCCAGCTTTCGAGAACCACCCAGACATGCTGTCCATTTTCCGCCGCGGCGTCACGTCCAAGATCATGCTGGTCGTGCTTGCAATCGGCCTGTTCGCGATCGTCGTTACCGGCTTCGGAACCGGGGGGG
>DASVTA010000122.1:0-3965 GCA_036387815.1 Allosphingosinicella sp. | reverse complement strand
TCCGATAAAAGCGCGCCAACGCCCGAGCGCATGCTCGACACGCGCGGCGGCTGCACGATCAATTATTGCTATATGTACCACATTCTGGCGCCCGAGCGCCAATGACAATATGGCCCTTTCGGCTGGAATCACCAGACCTTGCGGGCGGCCTTCGCCGACCCGCCACGCCTGGTCCAGCTTGCGGTTTCCGTCCTCGCCCGCGTCGGCGGCGTGGAGGAGCAGCTGGACGTCGCCCTTGCGCGCGGCATTCTCGATCCGCTCGGAGCCCGTCAGGAGGGTTCCGGACCGGGCTTCGAGCCCGAGCCGGTCGAGCACCGCCTGGCGAAGCGCCGACTCGATCCGCTCGCCCAGATCCTCGGGGATGGAGAGCGGGGCGCCCTTGAAGGCGCGGGCCAGGGCGCCGCGGAGGCGGCCCTTGGCTCGGGCGGTTTCAAGGGTCTGGCGGTCGACCCCGATCCACGCGCCCCGCCCGGGCGCCTTGGCGCGAACGTCGGGCAGCACTTCGCCCTCGGGCGAGAGAGCGAGGCGGATCAGATTGTCCCGCTCGCCATGCGCCCCGGAAAGGATGCACTTGCGCTCGGGAACATGCCTCCCCTCCCCGGAAGGGAGGGGATGAGCAGGTGCGGATGTCCCCCGGACATCCGCAGCCATGCCGGGGGCATGGTGGGCCTGCTCATGGTGGGTAGACGAGCGCAGCGAGGCTTCTTCGGAGTCCGAGTTTCGGCCGCCTTCGGCGGAACCCACCCCTAGCCCCTCCCTTGCCAGGGAGGGGGACTGGTCTGAGCCTAGCTTATCATTGGGAGGTTTCCGCAACCGCGTCCTCCCCTTCATCCTCGAACCAATGAGCGCGGGCGGCCATGATGATCTCGTTGCCCTGCTCGTCGGAAAGGCCATATTCGGCGAGGATCCCGCCCTTGTCCTCGCTCCGGTTGCTCTCGCGCTGGCGGCGCTGCTCGGGCCGCTTCTTCTGCACCAGCTCGTCGGTGGCGAGGTCGGCGAGGTCGTCGAGAGTCTTGATGCCGGCCTTGCCCAAGGTCACCAGCATCTGCTCGGTGAGGTAGGGCATCTCGGCCAGCGCGTCCTCGACTCCGAGCGCCCGGCGCTCCTCGCGCGACGCTTCCTCGCGCCGCTCGAGCGCCTCGGCGGCGCGGCTCTGGAGCTCGGTGGCGAGATCGTCGTCGAAGCCTTCGATCGAGGCGAGCTCGTCGAGCTGGACGTAGGCCACTTCCTCGAGCGCTCCGAAGCCTTCGGCGACGAGCAGCTGGGCGAGGGTCTCGTCGACGTCCAATTCCTCCTGGAACATGGCGGAACGCTCGACGAACTCGCGCTGGCGCTTCTCGGAAGCGTCCGCCTCGGTCATGATGTCGATCGCCGAGCCGGTCAGCTGCGAGGCGAGCCTCACGTTCTGGCCGCGCCGGCCGATGGCGAGGCTGAGCTGGTCGTCGGGGACCACCACCTCGATCCGGCCTTCCTCCTCGTCGATGACGACTCGGCTGACCGTCGCCGGCTGAAGGCCGTTGACGACGAAGGTGGCGAGGTCCTCGGACCAGGGGATGATGTCGATCTTCTCGCCCTGCAGCTCCTGGACGACGGCCTGGACCCGCGAGCCCTTCATTCCGACGCAGGCGCCGACCGGGTCGATCGAGCTGTCGTAGCTGATCACGCCGATCTTGGCGCGGCTCCCCGGATCGCGGGCCGCCGCCTTGATCTCGATGATCCCGTCGTAGATCTCGGGGACTTCCTGCGCGAACAGCTTCTTCATGAAGTCGGGATGGGCGCGGCTGAGGAAGATCTGCGGGCCCCTGTTCTCGCGGCGCACCGAAAGGATCAGCGAGCGCACCCGGTCGCCGACCCGGACGACCTCGCGCGGAATCTGCTGGTCGCGGCGGATGACTCCTTCGGCGCGGCCGAGATCGACGACGACGTGGCCGAACTCGACGCGCTTGACGACTCCGGTGATGATCTCGCCGGCCCGCTCCTTGAACTCCTCGTACTGCCGCTCACGCTCGGCGTCGCGGACCTTCTGGAAGATGACCTGCTTGGCGGCCTGGGCGGCGATCCGGCCGAACTCGATCGGCGGAAGCGGGTCGACGATATAGTCGCCGACCACCGCGCCCGGCTGGAGCTTCTGGGCGTCGTCGAGGCTGACCTGCTTGAAATAATCGTCGACCGCCTCGACCACCTCGACCACCCGCCACAGGCGAAGGTCGCCCGACGTGCCGTCGAGCTTGGCGCGGATGTCGTTCTCGGCGCCGTAGCGGGCGCGGGCGGCGCGCTGGATCGCGTCCTCCATCGCCTCGATGACGATCGCCTTGTCGATCAGCTTCTCGCGGGCGACCGCGTCGGCGATGGCGAGCAGTTCGGCCTTGTTGGCGGACGCGACGGGAGCGCCCGGGGCGGTGGTGGCCATGGTTAGTCTTCCTCTGTTTCTTCTGTTTCTTCTATCGGTTCGAATTCGTCGGCGCCTTCCGCGCTGAGCGGGGCGGTCGCCTTGATGAGCCTGTCGGTCATCGTAAGCTTGGCGGACTGGATCGCCGCGAACGGCAGCCCGGTCGGCCCGAGCCCCTGCACGTTCACCAGCACCGTGTCTCCTTCAGTGCCGCTCAGGTCGCCGCTGAAGACCTTGCGGCCCTCCAGCTTCTCGGCGAGCACGATCCGCGCCTCGTGCCCCTTCCAGTCGTCATAATCCTTGAGCCGGGTCAGCGGCCGGTCGATCCCGGGCGAGCTCACCTCGAGCCGATAGGCGTGCGGGATCGGATCCCGGCCGGCGGCCTCCTCCTGGTCCAGAAGCTCCGACAGCCGGCGCGACAGCCGAGCGCAATCGTCCAGGGTGAGCTGCCGAGTATCGGGCCGCTCAGCCATGACCTGCAGCGTCGGGTCGCCGGTCCCCCCCATCATCTTCACGCGCACGAGCGCGAGCCCCTCGGCCCGCGCCACCGGCTCGATCAATCGGGTCACTTCGGCAAGGTCCGCCACAGGCTCTCCGCGAAAACCAAAAACCTTCCCCGCCGGCCCCGTCACCGGGACCAGCCTCAACGTCTAACGATGTCGAGGAAGGTGAAGCGCATATAGGCTCGGCGGGGCCTGTGGGCAAGCAGGGAAAAGTCCCTACTTGCCGGGCGGCAGGCAGTGCCTTCGAGGCGCCCTCAGGCGACCTCGAACACCCAGTAGCGGTTGAGGAGGAAGCTCGCCAGCGGCGTGACGAACATCATCATCGGCACCGGCGCCAGGGGCGGCAGGCCGAAGTAGATGGTGGTGAGCCAGACCCAGAAGCTGTTCAGAGCGAAGGCGAAGCCCGAGGCCATCAGGAACTTGAGGACCTTGCCGGCCTCGCCGCTCCGCTCCGCCCCGAAGCTCCAGCGGCTGTGGACGGCGTAGCCGACGGCGACGCTGCACAGCCAGCTGATCGTGTTGGCGCCGAGCGGGGGAACGCCCAGCAGCACCGCGGCCACCGAGTAGATCATGACCGAGAAGAGGGTCACCCCCAGGCCCGCGATGGCGAAGCGGACAAGCTGCCAGAAAGCGTCCGAGCCGAGCGCGGGATGGATCGACGCGAGCGTCGAGCGCAGACTGTCGACCCTGGCCCGGATCACGCCGCCGCCCGCTGATCGAGCCGCGCCGCGATCACTCCGGCAAGCTCGCGCACCGGCACGGCGGTGACGAGCCGGGAGTCGGTATCCGGCTCGAACAATGCCGGCCGCTTCAGGCCCATCTTGCAGAGCCGGTATTCGATCGAGGTGCGAAGAACGCCGAGCCCGTAGACGCACGAACGGCGGAAGTTGATGCTCGAGGCTTCCGGGAAATATTTGGTCGGGCAGGAGACTTCGCCGATTCGGAAGCCGTGCCAGGCGGCCTGGGCGATCATCTGGTTGTCGAAGACGAAATCGTCCGAGCAGGCGAGCAGCGGCAGCTTCTCGAGCACGCTTCGGTCCCAGGCGCGGTAGCCGGTATGATATTCGGAAAGC
>DASVTA010000121.1:0-5890 GCA_036387815.1 Allosphingosinicella sp. | reverse complement strand
AGCGCTCCTCGGTGACGTCGGTATGGACTCCCACCCATTCGCACACGCTTCCGTCGGGGCCGAAGACGGGAATGGCGCGGACCGAGAACTGGCGCCAGCTTCCGTCCGAGCGCCTGACGCGATGCTCGATGGCGAAGGTGTCGGCCCGGCTGACGGCGTCGTTCCATGCCGCGACGGTCGCCTCGACATCGTCGGGATGGATCGCCCCCGACCAGCCATGCCCCTGATATTCGTCGTAGCTCTGTCCGGTCAGCGCCTGCCATCCCGGCTGATCGCCGACCATCCGGCCCTGGGCGTCGTTGGTCCAGAGCACGCCGCGGGTCGCCTGGACGGCGGCCCGGAAACGCTCGTTGCTGGCGCGCAGCTCGGCTTCGGCGCGGACCCGTTCGACATGCGCCCACGACCGGTCGGTGACCTCGCGCATCACTTCCAGCTCGTAGGCCGTCCAGGCGTGCGGCACCTTGTCGTGGATTGCCATCAGCGCGCTCAGCCGCCCCCCCTTCACGAGGGGCATGCAGATCGTCGCGGCGATCCCGATGTCCTGGAACGTCTTGGCTTCGTGCGGCTCGATCTCGCGCAGATTGTCGTTGATGACGAGCGGCCTGCCGGCGCTCAGCTCCCGAACCGCCATCGCGCCGAAATCCGCGAGCCGGTAATGGCCGACAATGGAGGGCGTTCCGGGCGCGTGCCAGTCTCCCCGGATGGTGAAGCCATCCTCGTTCTCGTCCATGTCGGCATAGGCGCAGTTGGTGATGCCCAGATGCTGGGCGGTGAGGCTCGTCGTTATCGTCAGGATCTCGTCGGCGTCCGTCGACTTGGAAGCGGCCTGGCTGAGCCGGTCGAGGAAGCTGAACAGCGATTCGCGTGCGGCGACGCCCGCCTCCTCGCCATCCGGCGCCTCGGGATCACGTTGTCCAGGGAGGAGGCCATCCGTACCGGCCAAAAATCGCATACTCCAACCGAACCCCGCCCCGAAACGGGGGTAGCGGTTATCAAGGGGATATCAAGAGCCGCCGCGGCCCTTTCTCGATCGCAAGGGGCCGATCCGACGGGCCGGCCGCTCAGCACTGGCGGCAGATCACCCGCGACGGGGCGCACAGCGCCGGCCGGCGCACCGTCACGTGCCCGCATTCAAGCTGCATCGCAACCATGCCGCGCCCGCGCTCCGTCCGAGCGGTGACGGCCCGGCTTCGCCGGTCGCGGGGACGCTCGAGCGTCCCCTCAACGATATCCATTTGAATTCCCCCCTGCCATCCAAAAAAGGATTGGCAATCAACGTTGTATCAGCCTTTCTTGGCGGCGCAACCCCATGCCTGGCAAGCCGCGCGGATTGTTTCCGATCCCGGTTCACGAGGAGGGGATGGGGGGTTCGTGCCAGCCCGGCGTCCCGCGCCGGCACCGAGGCATTTCTAAACCGATTGTTGAGGGGATGAGCGCAGGGTAGACCGATGGGGTTCGAAGCGCCGTCGAAGGGGAAGGGAGTGGGAGGCATGGCCGCGTCGGGCGCACCGCTTTTCCTGTTGTCCTTCCGGCACCGCGACGAGCTTACCGCAACCGCCGAGAGCGCCGGTTGGCTCGCGATAGCGGCGCGGCGGGCGGACAATGCGGAGAGCCGGTTCATCGCCTCCGGCGCCTCGGTGGCGGTCGTCGACGCGCGCGGCGCCCTGCCGGAGGGCAAGGAGGCGGTCCGAAGCCTCGCCGATCCGGCCGAGGCCAATGCCGCCGCCTTGCTGGTCCTCCTCTCGCGGGGCGATTCCGAAGCCCTGGACGCGCTCTATGCGAGCGGTGCGACCCACTTTCTCGTCAGCCCGTTCAGCGACTCGCAGTTTCTCCAGGCGCTTCAATATGCCCACCGCCATGCCGAGCGGGTCGGCGGCCGGCGCCCGCTTCGCCGCGGGGAACCGGAAGGACGGAAGGGACGGCCGGGAAGCGCCTCGTGGCGCTGGCAGCCCGGCTCCCAGACGGTCGAGCTCAGCCCGGCGCTCGCGCGGCGCGCCGGCCTCGGCGACGAAGCGGGGCAGAGGATCAGCCTGATGGAGCTGTTCCGAAAGCTCGATCCGGACGGCCGGAAGGCGGCCCGCGGAGCGATCGACCGGCTTCTCGCCACCGGCCAGTCCACCGCCTTCGCCCACAAGGACGCCCAAAGCGACGGCGCCCGCCTCGCCCATCATGTCCGGGTCGAGGACGAGGGCGAGACGGTCGTCGGACGGACCGAAGCGATCGTTCCGCTCGAAGGGGCCGCCTGGCAGTCGCGCGATCCGATGACCGGGGTTCGGGACGGGCGCGCCGCCAGGGCCTGGATCCAGCGCCAGCTCAAGCTCGAAGGGGAGGGGCAGCCCGCGCTGGTCGTCCTGCTTCTGGCGGTGAGCCGCTTCGACACGATCAACGCGGCCTTCGGGCGGCCGACCGGCGACGCCGTGCTCCAGGCCGCTGCCCGGCGGATCGAGCGGCTGGCGGACTCGGACGGCCGCCGGCGGCTCGTCGCCCGGATCGCCGGTGCGGAATTCGCCATCCTGCTCGCCGCGCCGACGAGCCTCGGCGAAGGCCGGTTCCTGGCCGGGCAGCTGGTCGAGGCGATCGGGCGGCCGTTCATGTCCGGCGATCATGTCATCACTTTGGGCAGCCGGGTCGGAGTGGTCGCGTCCGAGGAGGGGGAGGACGCCGCCGGTCTGCTCCGCCGGGCGAGCGCCGCGCTCGCCGAGGCCAAATCCAGCGAGGCCGGGCCGGTCAAGGTCGTCGACGCGGGCGCCGCCAGCGACAGCGCGCTCGGCGACCAGCTCGAAATCGATCTCAGGCGCGCTCTCGATCAGGACGAGATCGAAATCCTCTTCCAGCCCCAGGTCTCGGTCGCCACCCGCCGCATCGTCGGCGCCGAGGCGCTCGCCCGCTGGCGCCACCCCCGCTTCGGCGAGCTTGGCGCCATGACCCTGTTCAGCGTAGCCGAGCGTTCCGATTACCTCGTCCAGCTTTCCGACCACGTCCAGCGCAAGGCCGTCGCCGCCGCCGCCGCCTGGCCCGAGGCGCTCTCCGGGCTTCGACTGTCGGTCAACATCACCGCCGCCGACATCGTCCGGCCCGGCTTCGCCGAGCAGTTCATCACCCTCGTCGCGGAGACGGGCTTCGATCCCGGGCGGCTCACCGTCGAGGTGACGGAGAGCGGGCTGATCGAGGATCTCGGCGCGGCCGGCAATCTGCTCGCCCGGCTGAGGCAGGGCGGCCTCCGGGTCGCGATCGACGATTTCGGGACCGGCTATTCGAGCCTCGCGTATCTGAAAGCGCTGCCGCTGGACTATCTCAAGATCGACAAGCGCCTTGTAGAGGACATCAGCGGGTCCCCGCGCGACCAGGTCGTGGTTAGGAGCGTCATCGACATGGCGCGCTCGCTCGGCCTCGAAGTGATCGCCGAAGGCGTCGAGACGGAAGAGCAGCTGTCCCTGCTCGCGCGCGAGGGCTGCAACCTCTACCAAGGCTTCCTGTGCTCGCCGCCCGTCGACGTGGCGACTCTGGCGGGGCTGGTGATGGAGGCGGGGCAGGCCTCGTCCCGGGGTTGATCCGGATATTTTTTGGACCTGCGTAACCCGCCATGCCCGGCTTCATCCGGATCCACGAACGCAGTCGGTGGAAACTCCTTCCGGCGGTGTTCATGGATTCCGGCATTCGCCGGAATGACGGTTTTAGGAATGGTCAGGGCTGACCCCTCTCCCCGCCGGGGAGAGGGTGCTACATGCCTTTGGGTCCGGCGCCGTGACCCTGCTCCGCGGCGGCGAGGGGAAGCGACCTCACCGCGGCTTCAAGCTCGATCAGGCGTTGCGACCGTCTCGCGGAGGGGGCCGGGCGCGCGCGGGAAGGGACGCGGCGCTGGACGATGTCCGGCTTGACCGCCGACGTGGGGGCAGCGGCAAGCATCAATGAAATCAGGAACATCGCGGCATTTCCTCCGATTGCGGGATAGTTAACCCCGAGCCTTCGGAGAGGTTGCAGAAATCCCGACGAACCGCCCCAAAGCGGATATGGATCGAACGGAAACAGAGCTTGCCGCTGCAAATGATATAATATATCATGCTTGGTATGGCAACGGCTGGCCGTCTTCTAGGATCCGGTACCGCCCTGACGGGAACAATGCTTCAGCTGGCCGTAATCGCCGCGACCGTTCCAGGATTTCCCGAATGCGACTCCTCCCAGTGCAGGAGCGGCCATCCAACTTGGCTGCCGGAGCAGCTGAATATCTGGCGTCCACTCATCGACAATGGTCCACTCATCGACAATGAAGGAGAGGGCGAAAAGCAAGCAGAGCGCGAGCCGCAATGCCCGGCGCCGAAGGGGCGGAGCGAGGGCTACAGGCTCGCTTCAGCACCGCTTCCCGAAGGCTACGATCCGCACGGCTTCCGTGGACGCGCGCTTTACGCGTGCGTACTCGTCGCCCGGGATGGGCAGGTGCTGCAGGCTCGAATGCTTCGCGGCACCGGGCGGCCGGCGCTCGATTCGAGCCTGCTCTCCACCATCCGCGAAGGCTGGAGCTTCTGGCCGGATGGCGAAGATCCCCGGCCGGCCTCCTTGCAGAGGGTAAGACTGAGTTCGGGGCGGCCGGCGGGATATCCGATCCGCCCGTCCGGGAGTGAGCCCCTGAAGGCTAACCCAATATCCGCGCCAGCCCCTTTGACAGCTGGAGCGCGCCGTTGACCCGGCTCGGGGCGTCGGGCCAGCTTCTCTGAATCACCAGCTTCGAGTCCGGCCTCAGCTTCGCTGTGCCCTTGAGGCGCTGGACGTAGGCGATGAGGCCTTCCAGGTCCGGGAAGGTGTCGTTGTGGAAGTGGACGAGCGCGCCCTTGGGGCCGACGTCGAGCTTCACCACCTGCGCGGCGCGGCAATTGAGCTTGATCTCGATGACCTTGAGCAAATTGTCGGTCTCGTCCGGTAGCTTGCCGAAACGGTCGATCATCTCGGCGGCGAAGGATTCGATCTCCTCGGTTTTCTCGAGCTCGTTCATCCGCCGGTAGAGGCCCATTCGGAGGTCGAGGTCCGGGACGTAATCTTCCGGGATCATGATCGGCGCGTCGACCGTGATCTGGGGCGAGAAATCGTCGCCGGCCTTGAAGTCGCCGCCGCTCTTGGCGGCCATGATCGCGTCCTCGAGCATCGACTGGTAGAGTTCGAAGCCGACTTCCTTGATATGCCCGGACTGCTCGTCGCCGAGCAGATTGCCGGCGCCGCGGATGTCGAGGTCGTGGCTCGCGAGCTGGAAGCCCGCGCCGAGCGAATCGAGGTTGGCGAGGACCTTCAGCCGCTTGTCCGCGGCTTCCGTCACGGTCCGAGTCGCAGGCGTGGTGAAATAGGCGTAGGCGCGGGTCTTGGCGCGGCCGACGCGGCCCCTGAGCTGATAGAGCTGGGCGAGGCCGAAGCGGTCGGCGCGGTGGATGATGAGGGTGTTGGCGGAGGGTATGTCGAGGCCGCTCTCGACGATCGTCGTCGAGAGCAGGACATCGTACTTGCGGTCGTAGAAGGCGCTCATCCTTTCCTCGACCTCGGTCGGCGACATCTGGCCGTGGGCGGTGACGGCGTTCACCTCCGGCACCTCGTCGCGCAGGAATTGCTCGAGGTCGGCGAGGTCGGACACTCGGGGCGCGACGAAATAGGTCTGGCCGCCGCGATAATGCTCGCGGAGCAGGGCCTCGCGGATGACGACGGGATCCCAGGGCATGACGTAGGTGCGCACCGCCAGCCGGTCGACCGGCGGCGTCTGGATGACGGAGAGCTCGCGGAGGCCGGACATCGCCATCTGCAGGGTGCGCGGGATCGGCGTCGCGGTGAGCGTCAGAACGTGGACGTTGGCGCGCATCGCCTTGAGGCGCTCCTTGTGGGTCACTCCGAAGCGCTGCTCCTCGTCGACGAT
>DASVTA010000120.1:0-2121 GCA_036387815.1 Allosphingosinicella sp. | reverse complement strand
CGACCGGGATGACGAGGAAGCTGAGATCCAGCGGCAGCGACGGCCTGAACCTGCGGCCGAAAATATCGGCCCGCGGGGCGCGCCCGCGGCGCTGGACGTTGACCGCGACCCGCCAGAGCAGGATCGCAAAGCCGTCGCCCGCGATTCCCTTTTCGACGTCCTTGGCCTGGTAGAATTCGACCGTGAGCGTCCCGAAATCGTCCCGCGGATAGCGCTCTCGGATGAGGCCGCGCAGGGCCGCCGCGACCGCCGCTATCGCCTGGTGGCGGGCCATCAGCCGGCCACCGCCCGGATCGCTTCGGCCAGGCCGGGCTGCGCGCCCGGCGTGAAGCGCCATCCCCGGCGGTCCATCCGGTAGAGGCTGGCCGCCTGCCCGTCCTCGCCGATGGCGACGACTCCGATCCGCCGGACGGCGGCGATGGCCCGAAGCACCGCCGGAAGCTCGCCCATCGCCGCTTCCTGCAGGACGAGCACGTCGATGTCGGAACGGGCGGCGCCGGCGGCTTGCGCCTCGACCAGCTCGATGTCGTCGCAGCCGGCGAGCACGCACTGCAGGGCCGATTCTTCCATCCTCGTTGCGACTTCCAGCAATACCCGGATGGTCATCCTGCGTTCCTCGCCCGATGGGAGCCCGAAGCTGGCCTACCGCGCCGCCGGGCGCATGAACCGCAGGGTGGTGAGGACGATCCGGGGCAGATGTTCAGTAAGCGAGCGGACCGTTTCCGCGGCCCTAGACATGGACCGTTCGGTCCGGACCATGCCTCGAACGGTCCGGACCGGGGAATTGATTATAATTTATGTTGGATTCATTCTCGAAAGGACTAGAATGGAGAATTCGGATTTGAGACTCGGTTGAACCTTAAGTCGCCGGGTCCGCGGTTCGCTCTCGCGGGGGGTGGAGAGCAATTCGCTTGGGCGGCAATCACGTCGGCGAAGTGGGGAGCGCCAATGCGTCGGGACGACGAGAGCTGTAGAGTGACGGGGCCGGCCGCGGTCGTCATCAGCGATGTCCTGATCTACCGCGAAGGCATTGCCGCGGGGCTGGCGCGAATCGGCGATCTTCACATGCTGGGCGCGATCTGCGCGGAGGAATTGCCGGGGCTTCTCGCGGCCCACGCGATCGAGATCGCCTTCGTCGACATCTCCCGGGCCCGATCGAACGAGGCGGCGCGGCTGGCGCGCGAGCTCATGCCCGACATCCAGATCATCGGCTTCGGCATGACCACCGAGGAGGAAGGGCTGGCCGGCGCCGAGGCCGGAGTGACGGCCTTCGTCGACCATAACGGCACGATCGAGGACCTCAACCAGGCCGCCAAGCGGGCGCTTCGGGGCATTCCGGTCTGTCCGCCGCAGCTCACCACGCGCCTTCTGCAGCGGGTCGTGCAGCTGGCGGGGCGGGGACGAGCCGAATCGGACGCGCAGCTGACCCGGCGCGAGCGCGAGATCGCGGCTCTGGTCGAGGAAGGCCTCTCCAACAAGGAGATCGCCAACGCGCTGAAGATCAGCCCGGCCACGGTCAAGAACCACGTCCACATGATCCTCGACAAGATGAACCTCCCCCGCCGGCGAATGATCATGCTGTGCGACTCGCCGCCGCGCGAGCGCCGGGCGCCTCAGCGCGCAGCCGCGGAGTGTTGAGACGGGCTTCGAGGGCTGGCAAGCCTCGGCCTAATTCGTCATCCCGGCGAAAGCCGGGACCTCGGGGAGACCCGCCGTGACCTCTCGTCCTGGGGTCCCGGCGTTCGCCGGGATGACGGGGACGGCCGCGCCGGCGCGCCCCCTCTCCTACAATATGAAGTCGCTGCTCGTGATCGGGTCCGGCGGGTTGATGACCAGGACCACTTCGAAGTCGGACACCCCGTCGCCGTTCGTGTCGCCCTGGACCATCCAGACCGGACCGCCGAGCGAGATGTTCTCGAAGCGAAGCTCTCCGGCCGTGCCGCTGAAGGCCGCGTTTCCAACGAAGTTGAACGCCTGGTCGCCCGCGACGAGCGTGTTGGCGTCGATCCTGGACAGGTCGATCAGGTCGCCGCTGTTGAAGTCCTGGATGCCGTCGCGCTCCGTCGAGTTCGACTCCGCCACCGAATTGTAGCGGAAGACGTCGTTGCCCGCCCCGCCGGT
>DASVTA010000119.1:0-6894 GCA_036387815.1 Allosphingosinicella sp. | reverse complement strand
CGACGCGCTGAGCCGGCTCACCTACAAGGACCTGCCGGGAAGCGAGCCGGACGTGAGCCATGCCTACGACCTGCTCGGGCGGCCGACCTCGGTGAGCCAGAGCGGCCACAGCCTCGGCTTCACCTACGACGCGCTCGGACGACCGCTCACCCAGTCGGGACCGCAAGGGGCGGTGACCTCCACGTTCGACGTCGCCGGGCGCCGCACCCGCATCACGCATTCGGACGGGTTCTGGGCGATTACACGCACCTCGTCACCGGAGAGGTGCACCAGGTGCGCGAATATCGCGCCACGGGCTGCTTCGCCGGGGCGGTGGGGCAATATGCCCATTGTTCCAGCGCCGCGCCTCGCTACAGTCGCGCCGAACAGCGGAAAGGCCCTTCGTCGGATGAAATTCTCCTACAGCGCCGTCTGGAACGACACGGCGGCGCTCCTGCGCAGCCACTTCTCGACCGCCCTCGCGCTCGCCGGAGCCTTCATCTTCCTTCCGGCGCTGCTCGTCGGACATTTCCTTCAGCAGCCCCTCCCTGGCGAGGACCTGAACGCCTATCTGGCCGAGTTCCAGGAATATCTGGTCTCGAACGCGCCGTGGCTGCTGCTCCAGGCGCTGGTCAACGCCCTCGGGACGATCGCCATCCTGATGCTGGTATTCGCGCCCCGCGGGACCCGCGTCGGAGCGGTGCTCGGAGCGGCTTTGGCCCTTCTGCCTTTCTACTTCGTCGCCGGCCTGATCGCCAACCTGATTGTGTTCGCAGGCGTGCTGCTCTTCATCGTGCCGGGCCTTTATCTTTTCGGCCGGCTCGTGCCGCTCGGTCCCGCCGTCGCCGCGGAGAATCGGCGCAACCCGTTGAAGGCCCTTGGACGGGCGATCGAGCTAACTCGCGGTCATGGCTGGGCGGTGCTCGGCCTCGTCCTCCTCGTGGGGATCCCGGGCCTTATCCTGATGCAGGTCGTGAACCTCCTCTTCGGGATCCTCTTCCGAATCCTCGCCGGCGACGAGGTGGCGACGCTGCTCCAACTGATCGTCACCAGCGCGACCGCCGCGGCTTTGACCATCGTCCTCCTGCTGCTCTACGCGGGCGTGTACCGGGCGCTTTCCGCCAGGGATCAGGGGCGGCCGCCGACCGAAGGGACCTGAGGCGCCGCTCCGGCCGGGAGCAGGCCCTGAAGGCGCGGGTCCGGAAAGCTCTCGAAGGCCCGCTTGACGGCGGTGAAGCCGGCGTTGACATAGGCCTTGAGCGCGGCCGGGTGATCGAGGGTGCAGGTGTTGACCGCGACCCGCTTCACTTGCGGACGCCAGGCGAGCGCCAGAGTCTGGGCCAGCAGCCAGGCGCCGTGGCCCTTGCCGGCCAGTTCGGGGACGAGCCCGAGGAACCGGATCAGGCATGAGCCCGGGGAGCCGAAGTCGAGCTCGACGATCCCGACCTCGATCCCGGAGCGGTCGACGACGGCGTGGACCTCGCCCATCTCGCGGCGGAGGCGATCGTCGTCCATGAGCAGCCGCGAATACCAGAGCCAGCGTGCGCCGACCCGCTCGAACAGCAGCCGGTAGCGGGCGGGCTCGGGCGAGCGCCACCGCTCGAGGCGGAGCGGCGAGGCGGGCAGCGGGCGCGGCTTCGGGCGGGCGGCCATCTCCAGGTAGGTGACGACGGCGCCGACATGGCCTTCCGGGATCGGGATCAGCATGGGGCATGGTAACGGCATCGCCCTGGGCCAGTCACCCATCGTCTTGGGGCGTGGGCAATTCCCGCAGCGTCGCCAACTTAGGACGGCGGGTCAGGCGGCGGGCCGCGGCGCCGGGCGCGTCATCCGAAGCAGGGGAAGCGGCCTTCCCTCGTCGTCGAGCGCCTTGCGGCCCGCCGGCTCGAACCCGCAGCTTCGGTAGAAGGCGGTCGCGAGCGCGTTGCGCTCATAGACTTCCACCGTCAGCTCTCCCATCCGCTCGGAGGCGTGAGCGACGAGCGCGCGTCCGACCCCCCGGCGATGGGCTTCGGGCGCGACGAAGAGACCGCCAATGTGATTGGCCAGCAGCCCGATGAACCCGAGGATGCGGCCGTCCTCCGCGACCCAATTGTCCGCGTTGGGGATGTAGACGTCCCTCAGGACCGGCAGTTGCTCGAGCAGCACTTCTTCGCCGAGGAAAAAGTGGCCGATCCGGGAGGCCTCCAGCCAGATCTCGAGCAGCCTCGGCGTATCGGCCGGGCGAGCCTGCCTTATGCGCATCGCGGTCTCGCGGTGAGAGGCGTCACGCACTGCCGATGCCTCGTCCGGCGGCGGCTTTCAACCCTGTGGCTGCCGGCGCCGGGATCGTGCCGGCACCGGCGGTCGCAGCGGGGACTCATCGCTCGAGGGCCGAACCGAGGAGGAGCAGGCCGAGGAGCAGGAAGAGGGGGCTGTAGAGGCGCGTATCGTAAAGCGCCCAACGGGTCGCGCGCAGAGACTTGAAGAAGCCGACATAGCGGTTGGGGACGATCGCCCGGGCGATGAAGGCGATGCCCGTGGCGAGCAGGGCCGCTCGCGTGACGCTCCTCGACAGGGGCAGGGCAAGGTGGCCGGAGTCTGCGAGCAGAAGCAGCGCCAGCGCCAGCAGCCCCGAAGCGACGGCTCCCGCCGCCGGACGCCACCAGGAGAGGCGGTGCGACATCACCGGAGCCCCGTCCCGCCGCTGCGGGAGGGAGACGGAGTAGCCGAGCCGGCCGCCCAGGGCCCAGTGCAGATGGAAGCCGGCGGCGAAGGCGATGATGGCGAGGGCGGGGATGAGCAGCATGGCCTCCGGCTAACGCACCGGCCGGACCGGAGGAAGGCGCTCCGGTTCTCCAGGCAGACACAATCGAGGCGAATATCGCTTCGACGCGGCATCCGGCCGCGACATTGCGCCGCCAATATCGCCCCTTCGGCAGGTCCGGAGCGAAGCTCCACGGAGGTTGTATGCTTTTTCATATTTCGATGGCCGCGGAGCGGCCGGAGGCGGCGGCGCGGATGATCGCGGAGCTTTGGGGCGGGCGCGCCTATCCGTTCCCGCCGGTCGCGCAAGGGAGCTGGATCGCGATGGCCGGCGACGACCGGGGAAGCGCGATCGAAGTCTATCCGTTGGGTACGCAGCTTCATGAAGGCGAGGGCGAGGCGCCGGTGCGTGCCACGGCCTCCCGGCCGGCTCGCAACGGTCCGGTCCATGTGGCGATCGCCACCGCGCTCGGAACGGAGGAGGTGAAGGCCATCGCGAAGCGTCATGGCGCTCCCGCCAAGGTCTGCTCGCGTGGGCCCTTCCATGTCATCGAGCTTTGGGTGGAAGGTTGCTTCCTCATCGAGGTGCTGACGAGCGAGATGCAGTCGGAGTATCTCGCCAACCTGCACTTCGCCGGCTACGAACGCTATCTCGCGGCGGGGAGGCTCGCCGCCGCCGCGTGAAGCCGCGGCCCGGCTCCCCGGGGTGGGGCTGGAACCGGGGCGGGATGTTCGGGCGTTCGTCATCGCCTTGGACAAGTCGCGACGGAAGGAAGCCGGATGGATGCGCGGGAGCGGCTTTGGCACGCGCAGGGGGTGGAGGAAGGCCTCGCCACCGCCCTCGAGACGTTGAACGGCCTCGCCGCCGTCATGATCGAGCGGGAACGGGCCGCCACCGGCAAGAAGGCCAATCATGCCCGGCGGGTGCGGATCAAGGCTTATGAAGTGGCTGCCAAGAGGATCGAGACGAAGCTGAACCACAAGCGCCGGGCTGTGGCGAAGCTGGAGACGCCCGAGGATGCCGAACGGCAGGCGGAAACGATCCGCGCGGCGCTGAAGGCCCTGGCGCTTTGAGCATCAGGAGGGGCCCAATTCCCCGATGGCGTGCCGGAACGCAGACCTTTAGGGGGCGGGAAGGAAGCCGCGCTCGGCCGCGGGGAGGGTGCGGATGAATTCGATGATGCTGGCGATGCTTTTGGCGGCTGCCCAGGCCGGTACTGCGGAAGGCGACCCGGCGTTCCGAAACGCGGCGGCGGCTTGCGGGGCGAAGGTGGAAGGAGTGGAGGCGATCGCCGCCTTCCTCGAGCTTCGCCCGAATCAGACCATCGCCGAATATCAGCCGGACTTCGTGCTCACTGGCTGCCTCGCGGAAGCGGTTCGCGGCCGTGGAAGGTTCCTCGCGGTGGTGGAGGGCGGTGACCGGATCGTCCAGGTCGTCCGGCGGGCCGAGACCCAGAATGCGATGAAGCGAGCGCCGGCGCTTTATTCCGGGGCCGGCCTGGTCGCGATCAAGCCGGGCAAGCCGGCGCCCGCGGAGCATTCGGGCAAAGCCGACCGGATTTTGATCACGGGATCGGCGAAGGAGATGGTGGCCGATCCGAAGCGCGGCGCAGGCCTGCTCCGGACCCTGCTCGAGATGACCGCTCCCTCGGGACTGCTCGGGATCGTCGATGTACCCGGCAAAGGGGGAGTCGACGAAGCGAAGCTTGCCGCGATCGCCGCCGCCGCGGGCTGGCAGCCGGCGGGGCGAACCGTCACCGGAGGCGGACTGATGCTCCTCAAGTTTCGAAGGGGCTGAAGGAGGACGGGACCGGGACGTGCCCGACGGGACGCCCGATCCGACGCAACTATTGTGCGGTGCAGCACGTTGACGGGGAAAGCCCAATCGGCCTCCCTCGAAATGCGAGTATGTTCATGAGCAATGCCCCTCTTCCCGTTCGCCTGCGGCGCAAGGTTACCTCCAGCGGGAGCGGATCGCTCTGGAAATGGGGCGCCGGCGCGGCCGCGGCCTCGGCGGCGGTGGGCGCGGCGGCGTTCAACGCGGTCCGGGCGCGGCGCGCCGAGGAGGCCAATCCGCCCCTCGGCAGCTTCATCGAGGTGGACGGGGTCCGGCTTCATTATGTCGAGCGCGGCACCGGGCCGCTGGTCGTCCTCCTCCACGGCAACGCGACGATGATCGAGGACTGGCTCGCCTCCGGCCTATTGGATGAACTCGCCCGGGATCACCGGGTCGTCGCCTTCGACCGGCCCGGCTTCGGCCACAGCGCCCGCCCGAGGAGCGTGATCTGGACTCCGGCGGCCCAGGCGCGGCTGATCGCCGCCGCGCTCGCGGCCAAGGGGGAGGGGAAAGCGACGGTCGTCGGCCACAGCTTCGGAACGATGGTGGCCGCGGAGCTCGCCCTGAACCACCCGGAGGCGGCGGGCTCGCTCGTCCTGCTCGGCGGCTATTATTATCCCTCGGTGAGGGCGGACGCCGCCTTCGCCTCGCCGCCGGCCATCCCGGTGGTGGGGGACGCGATCCGCTACACCGTCTCGCCCTTCCTCGGTGCGGCGATGAAGCCCTCCATGGAAAAGCAGATGTTCGCTCCGGCGCCGGTTTCGGAAGGGTGGAGACGGGCTTTCCCCTTCGAGATGACCCTTCGCCCCTCGCAGATCCGCGCCTCGGCCGCCGACGCGGCGCTGATGGTGCCCGCCGCCGCGGCCCTTGCTCCGCGCCTGGGCGGGCTCACGCTTCCGGTCACCTTCGTCGCCGGCGACGGCGACAAGGTGGTGAGCACGGCCGACCAGTCCGGGCGGCTAGCCCGCGACGTCGCGGGAAGCGAGCTCCTGATCGTCGAGGGTTCGGGCCATATGGTTCATCATTCGGGGCTCGCGACGGTCGCCTCGGCGGTTCGGGCGGCGGCGAAAGGGACCGGCCGTTGAAAACGGCGCGGGACAAAGGCCGCCCTTCCTGGGGCGAGCTTTTGATGGAGGCGCCGGCGGCGGCGCGGCTGATGGCGGCGCAGGTCGGCGGCGCCCGCGTGCGGGAGGATGTCGGGCGCGGGCGGGGCGTGCTGGTGATCCCCGCCTTCCTCGCCAACGACGTCCCAACCACGCAGCTGAGGCGCACCCTGCGCGCCTGCGGCTTCCAGCCCTACGGGTGGAGCCAGGGGCTCAATCTGGGAGCGCGCCGCGACAAGTTCGAGCGGCTGTTGAGGCGGATCGACATCATCGCGGCGGAAACCCGCGGGCCGGTCGCGCTCGTCGGGTGGAGCCTTGGCGGGCTTTATGCGCGCGAGCTGGCGAAGAGGCGGTCGGACAAGGTGTCGACCGTGATCACGCTGGGAACGCCCTTCTCGCAGAGCCTTCGGTCGAACAATGCCTGGAAGCTTTACGAGGCGATCAACGATCATGACGTCGATCATCCGCCGGTGCCGATCGCTCCGGACGTGAAGCCGCCGGTGCGGACGATCGCCATGTGGTCGACGCTCGACGGGATCGTGGCTCCGGCCAGCGCCGCCGGCGAGGATTGGGAAGCGGACCTGAGGGTCGAGCTCGGCTGCCGCCACAACGAGATGGTGAGCGATGCGCGAGCGCTTCGGGCGATCGTCCAGGCGCTGGCGGACGGCTGAACCGGCCGCAGCGCCCAACCGAGCCGCGGCGGGACGAATCGAGGAACGGCGGGGCCCCGTCCTTGTTGGGACGGCGGGGGGTCGAGAGCTCCCCGCTTTGTACCCAGGAGAGTCAGTACATGAACCAGTCCCTCGTATCCGCAGTCTTCGACAGCCATTCGGAAGCCGAGCGCGCCCTTATGGAGCTTCGCTCCGCCGGAGTCCGCGACAGCGCCTTGTCGATCGTCCACCAGCAGGATGGGAAGAACACGACGACCGACGGTACCGGCGGCACCAGCGATGACGGCGGAAACAAGAGCGGCCTGGTGAAGGGCCTGCTCGGCGGCGGCGCCGTCGGAGCGGCGCTGGGAGTCGCGGCCCTGGCGATACCGGGCGTCGGCCCGCTCGCGGCCGCGGGCGCGATCGCCGCTTCGGCCGTTCCGGAAGGCGCGGCTATCGGCGCAGCGCTCGGAGCGGCGAGCGGCGGCCTCAGCGGCTACCTTACCAAGCACGGAGTGAGCGACGACGACGCCAGCTATTACGAGGAGCGGATCAACTCCGGCGGAGTCTTCGTGTCCGT
>DASVTA010000118.1:0-1839 GCA_036387815.1 Allosphingosinicella sp. | reverse complement strand
GATGTCGACGACTCCATTGGCGGTGGACCCGACCGAGCGCCGTCCGTTGACCAGCACGAGCGTTCGGACCGTGCCCAGACTGCGCAGGTTGAGCGCGTTGATTCCCGCTTGGCCGTTGCTGAGCTCGAGGCGCGAGTTGGACGGGCGGGTCGATGCCGCGAGCGCGGGCATCTGGTTGACGAAGTCGGCAAGGTTGTTCGTCGGCGAGGAGTTCTCGATATCCTCCTCGGTCAGCACCTGCAGCGGAGTCGGCGCCTGGAAGCCGTCGCGGACGACGCGCGTGCCGGTGACGACGATGTCCTGACGCTCCTCCGTCCCGGCCGTGTCCGTCCCTTCAGCCTGAGCGGCCCCGGTTTCCGCCGCCGGCAAGTCCCCGGCCGGATCCGTCTGGGCCGCAGCCGGACCCGCAATCGCCATCGCCGCGAAGGCGGCTCCCGAAAACAGGACCGTTTTCAACGTGTTGCGACGAAGCATGTAAATTCCCCCTGAGACCCGCATTTGCTGCGTGATTAAGGACCATTAAGTAGCAAGATAGCCCCGAGCCGTCATAGTTTCTCTTGGCCCAGCCATAACCTCTCGCCATCCTCGTCACACGATTGGCACGCCCATGTGGCACAATCGCCACAACCCCACGCCTCCGCTCCCCCTTTTCAACGCAAGGCCGCAGCCACGCGTGCCGCGTCCGGCGCCATGCGTTTGCATGCTCTGGCGGCGGGGCCTTTCGCGAGGGCTGAAGAGGGTCGCGAACACGCATCGACATTGACTGTTCCGGCCCGGCGGTGAAGCTTTGCCTCGATGACCGAAGCCTCCGCCGTTCCGCCGCCCGCCATCCGTCCCGGCTTCGGGCGGATGGCGCTCTACGTGCTTCTCGGCTTCTCCGCCGGCCTGCCCTTCTACATGTTCTCGACGGTGCTCGGCGTCCGCCTCGCAGAGCATGGCGTGGTGCTCGCCGTCATCGGCTTCTTCGCCTGGGTTCAGCTCCTTCCCACCTTCAAGTTCCTGTGGGCGCCGCTGCTCGACAAATATGACGTGCCCGGCTTCGCCCGCTTCTGGGGCAAGCGCCGCGGCTGGATCATGCTCTCCCAGCTCGGCATCTTCAGCTCGATGCTGGCGATGGCTCTGACGTCGTCCGACGCCAGCCTTGCGGTCACCGCTTTGTTCGCGGTGCTCCTCGCCTTCTGGACGACGACTCTCGAGGTCGCCGCCGACGCCTGGCGGATCGAGCTCGCGCCCACTCCGGCGGAGCAGGGGCCGGTCGCCGCGTCGAACCTGTGGGGATACCGGACCGCGATGGTCGCCGCGGGAAGCGGGGCTTTGCTGTTCGCCGACCCCGCCGGCAGCCTCGCGCCCGTCCTTCGCGGCTTCGGAGTCGAGCCCGGCTGGACCTCCTCCTATCTGCTGATCGCGGCGGGCGCCTTCGTGCCGCTGCCGATCCTCGCTCTGCTCCCGCGCCAGCCCGGATGCGGCGGCGCCCGCTCCACCGCGCTGGCCAAGGGGCTTGGCGCCGGTGCATTGATCCTGCTCGCGGTCGCGGCCGCGGTCGCTGCGGTCGGCTGGCTGGTCCTCCAGGCCGCCGCGGGCGCCGGGATCAGCCCGAGAACCAACGTCACCCCCTGGGTGCTCGGGATCGCCATGCTCCCCTTCGTCGTCATGGCCGCACTGACCCCCAGGATCCGGAACCTGCCGCCCGGTTCCTTCTGGCGCACCTCGCCCGCGATCGGGCCCTATGTCGATTTCTTCTGGCGCTGGGGCTTCATGGCGATCGCTCTGATGGCGTTCGTCGCGGTCTACCGGATGGGCGACGTGCTCGCTCTCAACCTGTCGAAGCCGATGATCCTG
>DASVTA010000117.1:0-7763 GCA_036387815.1 Allosphingosinicella sp. | reverse complement strand
CTCCTCGCCGGGACGCGAGCGGAGCATCGAGCCGGGCTCGAACCGGTCCTTGCCCCAGGTGCCGACCAGCGCCTCCTCAGGGCTCAGCGCGACATAGACCCGCCCCTGCTCGCGCAGCTGGAGGAGGCGGCGGCGCAGGTCCGAATCGAACAGGAGCCCGCGGGCCTCGAGCGGAGCGGTCGAATAGACTTCGAACTTCTTCTCGAACGCCTCGTCCCCTTCGATCCTCACCCGCTCCATGTCGCGCGCCGGCTTGAAGACGTTGAACAGCTTGCGGTCGGGAAGGAGGACCGTCGTCCCGCTCGAACGGCCGGCCCTGCGCTGGATTCCGTAGAGCTGGCCCTGGAAGATGATGACGTTGCTCTTGCCGGCCCGGCGCTGCAGGCACGCCTCGTAGACGGCGTAGCCATGGCCTTCCTCGTCCCGGCCGTGGAACAGGTCGGTGAAGCTCCGCATGGTGGCCCCGCCGAACAGGAGCCGGGCGGCGCCGAACGCGGGCGGATCGAAGTCGGCAGGCAGATATTCCATGCCCGCACGCTTCGCCACCTCCTCCAGCACGGGATGCTTCAGCCCCTCCTTCGCCGCCATCAGCGGACCGGCCGCGGCGATGACGGTGCCGATCAGGAAGATGACGAAGATGATGATCGCCACCACCTCCCAGCCCGCGTTGAGCAGAGTGACCAGCGCGGCCGCCGCGAGCGCGAGGCCGATGGAGCCTCGAAGCCATAGTTTCCGGACGGCCGCCTTACGCTCGCCCTCGAGCGCCCCGATGCGCTCGCGCACGATGCCGTCGGCGCAGAGCGCCTGAAAATCCGTCGGCGTCAGCTCTATCATCGAACCCCCATGGCTCCCCGGGCGAGACTGCCAAGGCGGCCCGGCGGGCGCAACAATTGAAACACACTCGCCGGCGCCGCGGAATGATGGCGGGACGGCCGGCGGTTAGAAGCCTCCCGATCAGCGTTTCCAGATCGAGGAGTTTTTCGATGTTGACGATCATCGCGGCCGCTCTGGCCGCCGCCGCGCCGGGTCCGGGCGAGCCGACGCTGGACGAGGTCCGCGCCGCCACCGAGCGCTTCCAGGACGTCGAGGCGGCGCTCGCCGAGGGTTATGTCCGCGATCCGAGCGACATGTGCGAGACCGCCGCGATGATGGGCCGGGGAAAGGCACTGGGAGGAATGGGCATCCACTTCTTCCGGCCCGATCTGCTCGGGATCAAAGGGCCGCCCAACCCGCGCGTGGACGGCAACGGCACCCACACTGATTTCCGCAAGCCTTCCATCCTGATCTACGAGCCGCGCGCCGACGGCAGCCTGGAGCTGGTCGCGGTCGAGAATCTCGTGTTCAGGAAGGCCTGGCACGAAGCCGGCAACAAGGGCCTGCCGAGCTTCCACGGAGTGGCGTATGACGCCATGGCGGACGATCCGAACACGGCCATTGACGAAGCTCACATGTTCGAGCCGCATTACGACCGGCACGTCTGGCTCTACCGCCCCAACGCGAACGGGATGTTCGCTCAGTTCAACCCGACGGTGACCTGCCGCTTCCACAAGCCGATGGCGGCCGCGGGCAAGGGCGCGGGGAAGCATTCAGGGCATTGAGGCAGGAACACCCTCTCCCGCCTTCGCGGGAGAGGAGGGGCCCACCGCGAAGCGGTGGGAGGTGAGGGTCTGTACACCAGGCTCAGCAAGACCCTCACCCCCCAAGCCTTCGGCTTGGGTCCCCCCTCTCCCGCGAAAAGCGGGAGAGGAGGTTGGATCCGCTACTCCCGCCTCAGAGGCAAAGTGAAGGTGAACCTCGCCCCTTGCCCGGGGGCGCTGTCGACGGCGACGTCGCCGCCCATCGCCCGGGCGAGCCGGCGGGCGATGTAGAGGCCGAGGCCGGTGCCGCCGGCCTCGGTCGGATCGACCCGCTCGAACTTCTCGAAGATCCGCGCCTGGTCCTCGGCGGAAATGCCCTTGCCCTGATCGGCGATGATCAAGGCGGCGAGATCGCCCTCCCGGTCGGCGCGGATCCAGACCTGGCCCCCTTCGGGCGAGTAGCGAATGGCGTTGGTGAGCAGGTTCATGACGATCTGCAGCGCCCGGCGGAAATCGCCGGCGGCGGGGAGGCTGTCGCCGGCGGCCGGAGCGTCGATCCTGACCTTGCGCTCCCCGGCGCGGACGGCGAGCAGGCCGGAGGCGCGGCGGGCGACGTCGGCGAGGTCGATCTCCTCCCCTTCCGGCCGGAAGTCGGGCCGCTCGATCGCCTGCAGGTCGACGAGATCGTCGACGAGGGCGAGCAGATGGCGGCCGGCCGTCGCGATGTCGCCGGCATAGCCCGCATAATCGGTCCGGATCGGGCCTTCCCCCTGGGCGCCGATGGTCTCGGCGCTCGCGATGATCCGGGCGAGCGGAGCGCGCAACGCCTTGTCGAGCCGTTCGCCGAAGGCGCCAGGCTCCGGCGCCGTCTCGGCGGGCGCGGGAGGGACCGGCGACGCGGCGGGAAGAGCGGCGGCGGAGCCGCGGAAACCCGCGAAGCGGCCGGCGCCGTCGATCAGCGGAATCCCGGCGAGGCGGTAGCGGCCGCCGCGGCCGCCGAGCAACTCGGCAAGCTGGCCGTCGAAGCGGCGCTGGCCGGCGAGCGCGGTGAGCAAGGGCAGCTCGCCCTCCTCGCCGGCCTCGAGCCGGAAGAGCCGGGTGAGCGGCTGGCCGACGAGCTGAGCCGGAGCCTTGCCCGCGGCCGCCGCCGCGGCCGGGGAGACGGTGGTGAGCTGGAGCGCCGAGTCCGTCTCCCACATCCAGTCGGCGCCGGCGCGCAGGAAATCCGCCTGCCGCTCCGAATCCGGAGCCGCCGCGGGCCCTCGGGCGGAGCGCGCGGTCCAGCCGGTGACTTCGAGATCGACCCCGCTCTCCGTGGGTTCGGCCCTTACCCACAGGTCGAGGTCCATCTCCCCTTCGGCGGCGACGGCGCTTCGCGATATGACGATCCCCAGTCGCCGGGCGAGCCGGGCGAGCGCCGCGATCTGCGGGATCGCCAGCGGCCCGCCTTCCTCGCCGCCGGCGGCCCGGTGAAGCGCCATCAGGCGCGGCTCGGCCGCCACCAGCCGCCCTTCCGGGTCGAGCCGGCCTTTGGCCCCACCGGCGGTCACGAGGCGAGCCTCGCCACGGCCGCCCGATAGGCGGGATCGAGCCGCCAGAGGAGGATGAGCTGCCGGGCCCGGACCTCGTCGAGAGCGTCATAGAGATCGAGCTGCGCTTCGGCCGACCCGGCGCGTCCGGCGAGATGCAGCAGGATGGAGGCCGCGGCTTCGCGTCCGACATGGGCCGCCCGCAGAAGGATCGCCGGCCCGAGTCCGGCCGTGTCGGGAAAAAGCTCCCACAGAGCCTGCGGATCGAGGCCGGTGCGCAGCGACAGACCCGCGAGGAGCAGCGGCAACGCGCCCTCGGCCGCGGCGCGGACGAGGAGTTGGTCGTCGAGCCGGCCGCGCTCCTCCAGCCGGAGCCCGAGCCGGCGAGCCAGCGAATCCGCGCCCGCGCCTTCGTCATATCCGCTCAGCAGGGCGGCCGCGGCCGCGGTCAAGGCTTCGTCGGCCGCCGCGGGCGCGACGCCGTGGCGGCCGACCAGATAGGTTCGCAGCGCCGCGGCGACCGTCCAGATGAGGCCGTGCGCGGTCTCGGCCGGCAGGTCTCCGCTCGCCAGAAGCGGCTCCTGGAAGGCGTCGACCCTTCGGCTGTCTGCGATCAGCAGCGAGACGGCGGCAGCGGCCACGGCGGGATCCGGGTCCCCGGCCAGATCGGTGAGGAGCCGCCGCTCGGGCGCGGCGCGGGCAAGGCGGTGCTCCTCGGCTCGGCGCAGGAGCAATGCGAAAAGGACGGGATCGGCGAGCGCTCCTCCACTCTCCAGTACGGGGACCGCGATCGGGAGACTGGCCGACGACAAGGCGGCGCTCACCGCCTCCTCGCCGTCCGCGAAGCGAGCGGAGAGGGCGGAGCGGAGCTCGTCCTCGATGTCGCCGATCAGCCGGCGCAGCAGGTGGGAGAGCGTGAATCGCTGCCGGTCGCTCAGCCTGAACGCTTCCGGAAGCCCCATGTCCGCGATGGCCGCCGAGACGCGCGCATGGGCCGACGCGAGCAGCTGCGCCGCGCCGTCCAGCTCACTCCCCTTGGCGCGCACTTCGGACATCGCCCGTGCATAGTCCGGTCAGGGTTAAAGCCGCGCTAATCCTGTGGAGGCGGGGGCGCGGGAGCGTGGGCGTAGCGCTGAGCCCAGAAGAAGCTGGCGCCGGAATAGAATGCCAGTGCGGCCAGGCCCGTGGTCCACAGGTCGGCGGCGGCGAAGGGCAGCAGGAGCCAGGCCATTCCCTTGGGCTCCGCCAGCCAGAGCCTGCCGGGGATCTCACGCCCGGCCGCCTCGGTGCGCAGCGCGAGCGAAAAGGCGATGATGGTTGCGGCCAAAGCGACACAGCCCCAGCCCCGGGTCGCGGCGAGCGTGGAGGCCAGGAGCAGCAATATCCCCGCGGAAAGCGCCGGAAGCAGCGAGCCCCACCAGCTGGGCCCTCTCCTCCCCTCCAGGCGCAGCGAAGCGAGGCGCTCGCCTATTCCGTCGAGCGGCGTCGCAAGAAGCAGAAGGGCGAGGCCGAATCCAAGCCAATGCTTGGCGAAAGCGAGGCCGGCGAGCGCCATCAGCAGGGTTGCGGCCAGGCCGATGGCCGTCGGCGTGGCCGCCGTCGGCATCAGGGCGAGGGTCGCTGCGCGCTCCACGGGAGCAAGAAGGTAAGCGGAAACCCAGTCCTTGCGGCGGACGTGAGCGCCGGCCACGATCCGGGCCTCGAGCTCGGCGAGGTCTTCGGAAGTTTCCGCCACCAGCGGCAGCTCGTCCTCCGCCTCGCCCCGAACGCTGACCTGCCGCGCCCCGGCCTGCACCGCCCGGCGAAGCAGCGTCGACTGGAGGTCCCAGTCCTGGAGCATGGCCGCGGTCTGCTTGATCATCTCGCCGTCGATGAGGGCAAGGCCCGCCCAGCGGCTCTGCGCGTCGATCCGCTCATAGCGGTCGTCCACGCGCATGTCGGGAACGATCAGGATGCAGCTTCCCTCGATCCCGATCAGCCGGGCGATCGCCGCTTCGGGCGCCACCAGGCCGTCGCCGACAAGGAGCACCCGGTCGTTGCTGTGCACCGCCTCCGCGGCCTCCCCGGCGTTCCGGGCGAGGACGAGGACGACCCCTTCCGAGCGCAGCCGGTCGAGCGCCGCGCCAAGCGCAGCCGTCACCCTTTCCACGACGACCACGACAGGATCGGCGCCGGCGGCCGCGGCAAGCCGCACCTGGCGCTCGACCAACGTGCGTCCGGCGATCGGCAGGGTCGCGCGCAGGCCTCCGCCCGCCTCGTCCGCTTCGTGATAGGCGGCGATCAAGGCCGCCAGAGTCACGGTTCGCTCCCCATCCGCGTGCGATAGAGGCCGGGAGCATCCGGCGTAAAGCGGTGAACGTCACCCTGAACTTGTTTCAGGGTCCGGTTGTCCGCCCGCGAGGCGGTTCGTGCCTGGAGGCTGAAACAAGTTCAGCATGACGACCTCGGGTAACCCTATTCGGCGAAATCCGCGATGGCCGCACCGAGCTTGCGCAGCACCACGGGATCGCCTGGAGCCCCTTCCAGCGCCTCGTCCGCGAGGGCGGCGAGGCCGGTCACTCCGAAGCTGGCGGCCACGCTCTTCAGCCGCGACGCCGCGATCGCCCAATTCGCGTCGCATCGCGCCCGGCCCATCAGGTCCGCCTGCCTGGCCGCGCTTTCGACGAAGGCTTCGCGAAGCTCTCGCATGAGTTCGGGATCGCTTCCGACGGCGGCGGCGAGCGAGGCGTTCAAGGCTCCGGGATCGTAGACCATCCCCCTCCCCTAGAGCCCGCACGTTAACGCACCGTATCCTTCCCAGCTTCCTTGGCGGCCGAATCATGGTAAACAAACCGTTATGACGGGGGCAGAACGAGCACAGGCGGAGCCTGAAGAAGGCTTCACGGCGACAACCGGCGGCGACTGGCTCGGACCAGCGGTCGAAGCGGAGGCGCCGGCCCCCGCGCCCGAGACCGTGCAGGCGAAGAGTCCGGCCCCTTCGAGGCTGGTGGGCGCCGTCCTGGTCGTCCTTGCGCTCGGATGGCTCGCGGCCGTCGGCCTGTGGCTCTGGCAGACCCGGCCGCCCGTGTCGCTCGGCAACGCCGTCGGCTGGACCGCCACTCTCGCCGGTCCCCTCGCGCTCCTCGCCCTGCTGTGGCTGATGTTCGGGCGGACGTCGCGCCGCGAGGCCGAAAGGTTCACTCGGGCGGTCGAGCAGATGACCGTCGAAAGCCGAGCCCTGGAAAGCGTGCTCGAGATCGTCGCTGAGCGGATCGAGAACAATCACGCGCGGCTTCGGGGCGAGGCCGAGCGGCTGATGTCGCTGGGAGACGAGGCGTCCGACCGGCTCGGGCGGGTGACCTATTATCTCTCCAAGGAGACGGCGACGCTCGACCAGAAGGCCGCCGCGCTCGATTCCGCCGCGAACGCCGCCAAGGTCGATATCGGCGTGCTCCTCCACGATCTCCCGCGCGCCGAGGAGCAGGCGCGCGCGGTCGCGGACGCGATGAAGGAAGCCGGCCTCAACGCCCACGGCCAGGCGAGCGCTCTCGAGGCGCAGCTCGCCTCACTGGCCGCCCGCGGCCGCGAGGCGGACGAGATCCTCGGTGGATCGGCCCAGCGGATGTCCGCCCATGTCGCCCGGATCGAGAGCGGAAGCGCCGCCGCGGCGGCGAGCATGGACGAATCCTCCGCCAAGATGACGGCGGCCGTCGACGGAGCGATGAGCCGAGCCGCCGAAGCGGTCGAGACCGCCCGGGCGGCGCTTGAGCTTCAGGGCCAGACGACGCTCGCCGCCATCGAGCAAAGCCGGGCCGCGCTGGACCGGGCCGGCGAGGACAGCGCCCGCAACCTCTCGCAGCGGCTGGAGACGATCAGCGGCAAGATCGAGGGCCTGGCGGATCATATCGCCGCGCAGGACGCGGCGAGCCACGCTTTGGTGACGGGCCTCGGCAAGGAGCTGGCGGAGCTCGACCGCTGGTTCGACCAGCTCGGCCGCAGCGGCGGCGCCCATAGCGAGCGGCTCGGCAACTCGGTGGCGGCCGTGCGCGAGGCGGCGGCGGCGCTCCTCCAGGAGCTCACCGATGGGCAGCGGCAGGCGGGCGAGCTGACCGGGCGCGCCGACGGCCTCGGCGCCACCTTGTCCGGGATCTCCGTCGAGCTGAGGGAGGCTCTCCCGGCCGCTCTCGGCAATTTCGAGGTTCAGGCGGGCCGGGCGCGGGAAGCCGCCCAGGCGATCGCCCCCGTCGTCGGCGAGGTCGAAAGGTCGGCGGGCGCCGCGGCCCTCCGCCTCGGCGAGAGCGAGGAAGCGGTGGCCCGGCAACGGGAGGCGGTCGAAACGCTGATGGCCCGAATCGCCGAGGGCACGGCCGGGGCGGAGGCGCAATTGCGGGCGCTCGGCGCCGCGGCGGACGAGGCGCGGACGGCGGGCGGCGCCATCGCCGCGGAGACGGGCGCCTCGGTGGCGGAGGTGCGCTCGGCGGCGGCGGCCCTTCTGGACGAGCTCGACTCGGGACGGCGGCAGGCGGACGGGCTGATCGAGAGCGCGGGCAGCCTCGGCACGACCCTGGCCGCCATCGGCGGGGAGCTTCGCGGCGATTTGCCGGCGGCGCTGAGAGGCGTCGAGGAGCAGGCGGGCCGCGCCCGGGAGGCCGCGCAGGCGATCGTTCCGGTCGTCGGC
>DASVTA010000116.1:0-10434 GCA_036387815.1 Allosphingosinicella sp. | reverse complement strand
CCCCCTGGGGTCCCAGCCTTCGCTGGGATGACGGTCAAGATGGTGCGGTCGAGAAGACTCGAACTTCCACGGCCTTTCGGCCACAGCGACCTCAACGCTGCGCGTCTACCAGTTCCGCCACGACCGCACGTCATTGCCCCGGATAGGCTCCGGGCCGGTAGGAAGCGGGCCTCTAGCAAAGGGCTTGGGGGGACGCAATGGCCGAGCGTCGCCCGTCATTGCGAGGAGCGAAGCGACGAAGCAATCCAGGGGACGGAGGCGCCGCACTGGATTGCTTCGCTGCGCTCGCAATGACGGGGGCCTTTACCCCTTCTTCCGTCCTTTTCCTTTGGCCGGCAGCGGCCGCATCACCTTGGCGAGCGCCATCGCCGCGACCTTGCGCCCGATCTCCTCGCCCGCCTCGTTCGAGAAGCGATAATGGACGCCTCCGTACATGCGCGAAACCGAGACCTCCTTGACCCATTCATCGAGGCTCGGCACCACCTGGACGATGCTGTTCGGGATGGACCGCGAATGGACCCGGACCCCGCCCGGCGGGGCGTCTCCGACCTCGCTCTTGAGCACCTCCGCGGTGGACGCCGCATAGGTGCAATGGGCGCAGGGATATTCCGGATGGTTCGGAGTGGCGATCAGCGGCTCCCAGCCCAGATCCTCGACGGTCGAATCGTTGCCGTCGTCGGAGCCGTTGCGGATCGCGGTGATCGGCCTCCAGAAATTGTAATGGAGCTTGGCCTCGGCCGTGGCGAGGCCGGCGTCGTCGTTGACCATCGCGAGGAGCGCGAACAGCCGAGCGTTCCCGACCGGGGAACGGCCCTTGGAATCCGCGATCAGGCGAAGCGTCGGAGTCATGTTCGGGGTGATCCGGTAGCGCGCCATCAGAGTCTGCTCGGGGGTGCGGGTGCTTCCGGTCTTCGCGCCCAGCTTCCTGATCTCCTCATAGTCGCGGGCCCAGCGCTCGCTGTTCAGCGCCGGCGGCGCCGCGGGCCGCACCGAATCGTAGCTCGGCAGGATCCAGGGCTTGAAGGTGAGGGTATAGGGCGCGAAGACCGGCAACTGCGTCGCGGTCCACATCCCGGCGCTGGTCCGCGGCCGGTAATGCAGGGGCTTGCGCGCCGGGTCGAACCCGCCCGCGGCGAGCGCCAGCTTGGCGGCCGCCTCTCCGATCGCCTTGCCCTTGTCGCGGGCCGCGACGTCGCGAACCGCCAGCATCGCGACATTGTAGCTGTCGTCGAGGGCGGTCTTCTGGCCGGGGAAGTGGCTCAGCAGCACCTGGTAGGCGGCGGTCGCGGCCGCGGCGTCCTGCGACGCGCCGGGAACGGCGGCGGGCGCCATCCCGAGATAGGATTCGTAGCGCCTGTCGATCGCGTTCAGGGCCTCGAACATGGCGATCGCGACCTGGGTCTGCGCCCGGTCGTGCTCGCCGGTGCGAGGCGCCTCCGGCGGCGGGGTCGAGGCCCCGGCGATGAGCTGGGCGAAGTCCACCCATTCGCAGACGGTGTCCGCCGAGGCGGGCGAAGCGCCCGCGAAGGTCGCCGCGGCGGCCAGCAGAAGATATTTGCGCATTGGATCCCCCCAAAGGTCCTCCCCCTTTTCGGGAAGCGGGTCGATCCTACCAAAGAATCAGTAGAGGAACATCGGCATACCTTCGATGCGCAGCAAACGCGCACGATAGGTCAAGCGATCGTAGAGGCCGTCGACGTCGACGGACTTGCTGCCGCTGAGCAGGGTGCCGATCGGCACGTGGCCGTAATTCCCGTCGGCGAGGGTCACCATCCGCGCCGTCTCGCCCCTCTGGAGGAGTTGGATCGCAAGGCCGCCGAAGGCGAAGCCCACCATCCGGTCCATCGCGTCCGGCTCGCCGGCGCGCATCAGATAGGCGAGCTCCTGGATGACGGTCCCGAAGCCAAGCCGGCTCTTGATCGCCCGCCCCAGCTGCTGGCCGATCCCGGCCTCGTCGCGCTCGCTGGCCGGCCTTGAAAGCTGCGAAGGATCGTCCGCTTCGCCCTTCAGCGACGCGCCTTCCGAGACCACGCACATCGCGTAGCCGGCGGGGTTGGAGGCCTTGTCCTCGGCCAGGAGCGGGAGGAGGATGTCGAGATCCGCAGGCACTTCGGCGATGATCGTCCGGTCGACCTGGGCGAGGAAGCCGGCGAGCAGGGCCGTCTCGCCGCTTCGCCGGCCGAACAATTCCACCACTCCGATCCGCTCGTGGCTCTCCACCGTCGTCCTCAGGGCGTTGATCGCCTCGACCGAACGGCTGACCGCGGTCGAGAAGCCGATGCAATAATCGGTGCCGAACACGTCGTTGTCCATCGTCTTGGGGATGGAGATCACCGGAAGCCCCTGCGCCGCCAGATGGGCGGAGAAACGCAAGGTGCCGTCGCCGCCCAGCGTGATCATGGCGTCGATCCCGAGCGTCTCCAGGACCTCGACCACCCGCTCGGTCTGGTCCCCCGCCTCGGTCGTTCGCGGATCGGCGCGGGAGGTGTGGAGGATCGTGCCCCCCATCCGGTCGATCCCGCGCACGCGTTCCCGGGTGAGCGCGATGCTGTTGGCGGCGACGCTCGCCGGATCGGCCGGGTCGATCGCCAGCACGCCCTCCCAGCCGCGGCGGAAGCCCGTGGTTTCCCAGCCGAGCGCGTCGGCGGAAAGGGTGATCGAGCGGATGCAGGGGTTCAGCCCCGGAACGTCGCCGCCGCCGGTCAGCAGGCCGATCCGCATCTTAGCGGTCAGGCCGCGGAACGGAAGGCGAGGTGCACCTTGGTCGCGTTCGGGGGCACGGTGTCCTCGGCGCTGTTGAAGGTCGCGCTCTGGCCCGGCTGCAGCTCCGACACCGGCGGTGAGATCGACCAGCTGTAGACCGGTTTTCCCGCGGAATCCCGAACCTCGGCTCGAAGCTGCGGGACGCGCTGGATCGAACCGGTCGGATTGGTGATCCGGCCGCTGACGGTGAGCAGGGCGTTGCCGCTCTCGAGAGTGCGGTTCTCCGCCTGGAACTCGAGCTTCAGCGGAGTTGCGCCCCGCCCCGGCAGCGCGATGTCGACTCCCAATTGGGGAAGGCCGAAGGAATAGACCGCCGCGGTCGCCCCGAGCATCAGCAAAGCGGCGAGGACCGCGAGGAGGGTCCACAGCTTCGCCGGGTTGCGCCTTGGGCGGAACGGGGGCTCATGCGCGAAGGCGTCGTAATTCTCCGCTTCCGCTGCCGGCGCCGGGCCGAGGACCGCCGCGGCCGGCCGGGCCGCCGCGGGCTCGCGCAGCGGCGGCGGCGGCGGCTGCTGCGGCGCGGAGGGAGGCGGAGGCGGGGCGGCCTGCCAGTCCGGCGAGGCCCTCGGCGGGGGCGGGGGCTGAAGCCAGCTGTGGCGGCACGAGGCGCAGCGCACCTGCCTGCCGGCCGGCCCGACGGCGCTGTCCGGCACAACATAGCGCGTCTTACAGGCGGGACAGCTCAGGATCATCGGCTACAGGAGGCCCCAAAGGCTGGTGCTCGTGCGATTCCAAGCACGGTGCGGCGCGCCATGCAAGCCATTGCCGCCAATCCGTCATGCCGAGCGCGTTTATCCCCTCATTCCGGCGAAAGCCGGAACCCTCATTAGTCGCTGGGTGATAGCCCCTCCCCTTCCGGGGAGGGGCTTTGCCTCCGCGCCCTTCGCAAGGTCTATGCAAAAGGTCCCGCGAAAGCCGGGACGACGGGCGACGGCGCCATTGAATGGTTTACGGCCCGGCTGGGCGCATGCCATTGAGGCGATGAGGGGGGCGGGGCCCCGAGCGGAGGCGGGTCTGACCAACGGTACCAGCATCGTCCAGTTCGACAATGTCGGGCTGCGCTATGGGACCGGGGCGGAGACGCTTTCGGACCTGAGCTTCTCGCTTCGCCACGGCGGCTTCTATTTCCTCACCGGCCCGTCGGGCGCCGGCAAGACCTCGCTGCTTCGGCTCCTCTACCTCGCCCAGCGCCCGAGCCGCGGGCTGATCCGGTTGTTCGGCGAGGACATCGTCACCATGCCGAGGAAGCGGCTGCCGGGGTTCCGGCGGCGGATCGGGGTGGTCTTCCAGGACTTCCGCCTCGTCAATCACCTTTCCGCCTTCGACAATGTGGCTCTGCCCCTGCGGGTGGCCGGCGTCGACGAGAAGGACCTGCAGGGCCCGGTGAGCGAGATGCTCGCCTGGGTCGGCCTCGGCCACCGCGCCAGCGCCCGCCCGGCGACTCTGTCGGGCGGCGAGCAGCAGCGCGTCGCCATCGCCCGCGCCGTCATCGCCCGGCCGGAATTGCTGGTTGCCGACGAGCCGACGGGAAACGTCGATCCGGAAATGGCCAAGCGCCTTCTTCACCTGTTCGATTCGCTCAACAAGCTCGGCACCACCGTCGTCGTCGCGACCCACGATCTCCACCTCATCTCCAGCATCGGCCGCTCGGAGATGCTTCGCCTCGACCGCGGCACCCTCCTCGATCCCACCGGGGCGCTCCGCCATCCGCCGAGGCGCGCGGACGCATGAAGGGCACCGCCTCGCGCAAGGTCGGAGCCGCCGACCGCCGGCTTCTCCCCGAAGGCCGCCTCGCCGGGCCCATGCCCTGGGTGATCGCGATCATGATGTTCCTGACCGTGCTCGCCGCCGCCGCGGGCCTGGGCCTTGGAGGCGCGGCTTCGAGCCTCGGCGCCGGCCTCGGCAACCGCGTCACCGTTCAGATCCTGGAGCCCAATCCGGATCGCCGGGAAGCCGAGGCCGGGCGCGCCGTCGCCCGGCTTCGCGCCCTTCCCGAGGTCGAGAGCGTCCGGCGGCTGGCGGCCGGCGAGATGGCGGAGCTGCTCGAGCCCTGGCTCGGCGCAGGGGGAGCGGAGGCCGACCTGCCGATCCCGGCCATGATCGACGCCCAGCTCGGACCGGGCGCCCGCGCGGACGCCTTGCGGGAGCGGGTGACGGCCGCGGCCCCCTCGGCCCGGATCGACGACAACGGCCAGTGGCTGGCGCCGCTGGGGCGGCTGATCTCGGCTCTTGAATGGCTTGCGCTCGGCCTCGTCGCACTGATGATCGCCGCCACCGGAGCGACCGTCGTCCTCGCCGCCCGGGCCGCGCTCGACACCCACCGCGGGACGATCGAGGTGCTTCACCTGATGGGCGCGACGGACGTCCAGGTCGCCCGCCTGTTCCAGCGCCGGATCGCGCTCGACGCTTTGTTCGGAGGCCTGGTCGGGTTCGGCGCCGCGGCGCTCGCCTTGGTCCTCATCGGCCGGCGGATCGGAGCGCTCGGCTCCGACCTGCTCGGCTCCGCCAACCTGCCCGCGACGAGCTGGCTTGCGCTGGCGCTCCTTCCCGTGCTCGGAGTCGGCCTCGCGATGCTGGTCGCCCGGGCCACCATCCTCAGGGCCTTGGGGAGAATGCTTTGATCCGCCGCGCCGTTTCCGCGATCGTCCTTCTCTACCTGCTCGGCTACGCCTTGTTCGCGGTGCTGCTGCCGCGGCCGGCGGACGATCGGACCACCGACGCCATCGTCGTCCTCACCGGCGGCGCCAAGAGGATCGAGCGCGGCCTCGCCCTCATGGCGCAGGGCAAGGCGAAGCGGATGCTGGTCTCCGGGGTGGCCAGGACCGTCCGCGCCGAAGAGCTCGCGGCGCAATATCGAGCGGACGAGCGGCTGTTCGCCTGCTGCGTCGATCTCGGCCGCGAGTCGGTCGACACCCGCTCCAACGCCGAGGAGGTGGCGCGCTGGATGGAGAAGCACAAGTTCAGGTCGATGCGCCTCGTCACCACCGACTGGCACATGCCGCGGGCCCGCTTCGAGCTCTCCCGGCGCCTGGGCGGCGGAATCGCCGTCACCGGAGACGCGGTGGAGAGCAACCCCAGCTTCGCCCAGCTCTTCACCGAATATAACAAATATCTGCTGCGCCGCTCGGCGGAGTTCGTCGGAATCTGATGAACCTCGTCCGCTCCCTGCTCTACGCTTTGGTCTTCTACCCCGGCAGCGTCCTCTACGTCCTCGCCGGGGTCGCCGTCCTGCCGCTCGGCGCGGCGCCCGTCCGCCGGGTCTCCGACGCCTGGACCGCCTTCAACCGCTTCTGCGCCCGCTTCCTCCTCGGAATCCGCACCCGGATCGAAGGCGAGCTTCCGGTCGGCCCCGTCATCGTCGCCTCCAAGCACCAGTCGATGTTCGAGACGACCGAGATGCAGCTCATCCTCGATACGCCGGCGACGGTGATGAAGAGCGAGCTCGGCCGCATCCCGCTCTGGGGCCGGCTGACCCGGGCCTACGGGATCATTCCCGTCGACCGGGACGGCGGCGGCGCCGCGCTCCGCAAGCTGCTCCGGGCCGCCGGCGAGGCGGTCGCCGAGGGCCGGCCGATCGTCATCTTCCCCGAAGGAACCCGGGTCGCTCCCGGCGAGCGGCCGCCGCTCGAGCCCGGCTTCGCCGGCCTCTACCGGGCGCTGAACCTCCCCGTCGTCCCGGTCGCCCTCGACAGCGGCCGCATCTGGCCGCGCCGGGGCTTCGTCAAGCGGCCCGGAGTGGTCACCATGCGCTTCGGCGCACCGATCCCGCCCGGCCTCCCCCGCAAGGAAGCGGAAGCCCGGGTCCACGCCGCCATCAACGCCCTCGAATGATTCCAACCCCTTACTAATTGGTGCCTGGCACCAATTTAATTGGTGTAATTGGTGCCTGGCACCAATTTGAAAAAAAAGGGGGGGCAAGGGGTGGGTAGGCGAGCGTAGCGAGACTTTTACGAAGCTGGAATTTCGTCCGCCTTCGGCGGACCCACCCGCAACCCCTCCCTTCCAGGGAGGGGAGACTCGGCCACCCACTCCACCTTGCTCCCATGCGGGTGGCAATCGGCCAGCAGCCTGTCCTCCCCGCCGGGCCAGGTCCGAAGCCTGAGGGCGATCCGCTCCCCTTCGTCATTCTCGTAGCGAAGCCAGGCCAAGGGCGCCGCCGCCGTCGCCGCCGCGCCCGCCGCTTCCATCGCCGCCGCGATCCGGGCCTTCGTCCCGCCGGAAAAATAATGAAAGGCGATCGAGTGGAGCACGACCCGGGTCAGCCCGGCCGGCTGCCGCTCGCGAAGCCTGGCCTCGATCCAGTCCGCCGCATCGCCGGCCTCGACCTCGGGCGGATGCTCGGCCGCGACCGCCAGCGCCGCCTCCAGCTGGGCCAGCCTCCTCGCCTGGTCGGGCCAGACGTAGGCGATCAGCCTTCCCGCGTCCCGCCGGGCGTCAAGCGGGTGAAGATCGACCCCGCGCCGGGCCGCCACCGCCACCGTCGCCTCGGGCGGGGCGGCGCCCTCCCATTCGGGTCTCAGCTGCAGGGGCGAGGCCGGGTCGCCGGCCCGCACTCCGCCGAGGTCGTGGCCGTAAAGGTCCAGCAGCAGGTTGAGCCCGGCGCTGGCGCCCAGCTCCAGCAGCTCCACCGGCTGCGGGAAGAGCCGGGCGACGACGAGCAGCCCGCTCATCAGCACCGACGAGCGGCCGACTTCGTTGGTCTGCGGAGCGCTCTCCAGCCAAAGCGGGAGGGCAGGGTCGGCCAGCACCGGCGCGATCGCCGCCCAGAGCGTCTCCTCGTCCGGCAGCGGGTTGGGCGGATAGCAGGCCGCGAGCCCCGGAGCGCCGCCGCCGCGGACGATGGCGTGAAGGCCGCCGGTCAGGCGCAGCGGCAAGGCGTCGGAAAAGGGATCCGCCCTTCCCGGCCAGTCGAGCACCCGCCGCCCCGCCTCGGTGCCGCGGTCCAGCCGCTGGCCGAGCAGCCGGCACAGCCTTTCCATGAAGGGCGAACCGAGCTTCCTCCCCCATTCCGACTGCCGCTCGAAAGCGGCGCGGACGGCCGCCTCAGTCGCGGAGCCGGGCACCGGCCTTGCCCGCGGCCTGGACGATCCGGTCGGAGATCGCCTTGAGCTCTTCTTCGGTGAAGCTCTTCTCCCCCGGCTGGAGGACCACCTCCACCGCGAGCGACTTCTGCCCCTCCGGCACGCCCTGGCCGGTGAAGACGTCGAACAGGGAGACCGAGGCGATCGCCTGGCGGTCCGCGCCCCGCACCGCTCGGATCAGCGCATCGGCCGAGGCGCCGGCGGGCACCAGGAAGGCGAAGTCGCGCTTCACCGCCTGGAGCGCCGGCGGCGCATAGGCCTCGCGCATCCGCCCGCCTCTCTTCTGCGGCGAGGCATCCAGGAATATCTCGGCCGCGACCGCCGGCCCCTGCAGGTCGAACGCCCGAAGGACCGAGGGATGAAGCTCCCCGAACTCCGCCAGCACGTTCTTCGGCCCCAGCGCCAGCCGGCCCGAGCGGCCCGGGTGGTAGATGCCCGGCGCTCCCGGGAGCGACTGCAGATTGTCCACCGGCGCGCCCGCCGCCGCCAGCAGCGCGAGCGCTTCCGTCTTGGCGTCAAAGGCGTCGAAGCCCTGCGCCCTGCCGCTGCGCCAGTGGCGCGGCGCCCGCTCGCCGGCGAGAAGAAGGCCGAGCGTCGGCCGCTCGCCGCCGGCCAGGTAGCGCCGGCCGATCTCGAACAGCCTCAGCCCCTCGGCACCCCGGGCGAAATTGCGCCCCGCCGCGGCAAGCAGGCCCGGAAGCATCGAGGGCCGCATCGCCTTCAGCTCCTCGCTGATCGGATTGTCGAGGATCCAGGCCGACCCGCCGAACGGCGCCGCCTCCGCTTCCGCGATGAAGCTCCAGGTCACCGCCTCGTTGAGCCCGCGCGCGGCGGCGGCCCTGCGCACCCTCCGCTCGACCAGCTGCTGCGCCGTCGCCGTCGGCCGGGCGACTCCCGGCGCCCGCGGCAGCGGCGTCGCCTCGACCTTGTCATAGCCTTCGATCCGGGCGACCTCCTCGACGATGTCGGCGCAGCCGTCGAGATCGCGCCGCCAGCTCGGAACCGAGATCCGCCACACGTCGCCCGCCGTCATCCCGGCGAAAGCCGGGACCTCGGGGAGACCCGCCGAGACTTCTTGTCCCGAGGTCCCGGCTTCCGCCGGGATGACGGCGGATTCCACGCCGAATCCAAGCCGCTCCAATATCTCCGCCTGCCGCGATTCCGGAACGTCGATCCCACCCAGTTCGAGCGCCCGGGCGGGCCTGTATTCGACGATCCTGTCGAGCTTCGGCGGCTCGCCCGCCCGGACGATGTCCGACGCTTCACCGCCGGCCAGTTCGATCGCCAGCTCGGTCGCCAAGGCAAGCCCGGTCTCGACGAACTCTGGATCCACCCCGCGCTCGAACCGCGTCCGGGCGTCCGAGCTCAGGGCCAGTCTCTGTCCCGTCCGCGAAATTCGGGCCGGGTCGAAATAAGCGCACTCGATGAGGATGTCGGTCGTCTCCCCGGAAACGCCCGAATGCTCGCCGCCCATGATCCCGCCGATGTCGTGCACCATGACGTCATCGGCGATGACAATCATCTCGCCGTCGAGCGTGTAGCTCTTGCCGTTGAGGGCGAGCACCTCCTCGCCCGCCCTCGCGCGCCGGGCGACGACGGCGCCGCTCAGCTTCGCCAGATCGTAGACGTGGAGCGGCCGGCCGTAGGACAGCATGATGTAATTGGTCATGTCGACGAGCGCGCTGATCGGCCGCTGCCCGACCGCCTTCAGCCTCTGCTGAAGCCAGGCGGGCGAGGGTCCGTTGCGGACTCCGCGCACGACCCGGCCGTAAAAGGCGGGGCAGCCCTCGGGATCGTCGGTGCGGATCTCGACCGGGCACGGGAAGCTTCCGGCGATGCCGTTCGCCTCGACGGGCTTCAACGTCCCAAGTCCGGCCGCAGCGAGATCGCGCGCGATGCCGTGCACGCCCATGCAATCCTGGCGGTTGGGCGTGACGTTGACGTCGATCACCGGATCGTCGAGCCCGGCCCATTGCGCGTAGGAGGCGCCGACCGGGGCCTCGGCGGGAAGCTCGATGATCCCGTCATGCTCGTCGCCGAGCTCGAGCTCGCGCACCGAGCACATCATCCCCCGGCTCTCGACCCCGCGGATCGCCGCCACCTTCAAGGTGAGGTCGCTGCCCGGCACATAGGCGCCCGGCGCTCCGAACACGCCGAGCATCCCCGCCCGGGCGTTGGGCGCCCCGCACACGACCTGGACCGGCTCGCCGCTCCCGTCGTCGACGCTGAGCACCTGGAGCTTGTCCGCCTGCGGGTGCCGCTCGGCGGTCAGGATCCGGGCCACCTTGAACGGGGCGAGCCTGTCCGCCGCATTCTCCACCCCCTCGACCTCGAGGCCGATGGCGGTGAGCGTGTCGACGACCTGGCCGAGCGAGGCCGAGGTATCGAGATGGTCCTTGAGCCAGGAAAGGGTGAACTTCATGCTGACATCCCCTTCATTCCTCCCCGAGCTTGCTCGGGGAGGGGGACCGCGCGAAGCGCGGTGGAGGGGAAATACGGAGCCGGGCGCTTGCCCCTCCACCCCGGCGCTTCGCGCCGCGGTCCCCCTCCCCGAGGCAAGCTCGGGGAGGAATTGCCGACAAGCCTCATG
>DASVTA010000115.1:0-11154 GCA_036387815.1 Allosphingosinicella sp. | reverse complement strand
CCGGAGCGAGAGGCCCTGCTCGCGCCGCAGAGGCAGCGGCTCGACGATCTCGCCGACCGCCTTCCACGCGGCCTGAGGACGGAGCTGAGCCACGCCCGGGCGGCGCTCAACCAGGCGGCCGGAGCGCTCCGCCCGGGGCTGTTGAAGGCGACCCATGCCCGCGCCAGGGAACGGCTGGACGCTCTCTGGAGGGTCGCGCAGCTCGCCCATCCCAACAAGCCCCTCGAGCGCGGCTATGCACGGGTGGAGGACCAAAGCGGACGGACGCTGATCTCCGCGGCCGGGGCGAGGTCGGCCGGGCGCCTGAAGCTGATCTTCAGCGACGGCGAGGTCGCCGCCGAAGTCGCCGGCGCCGCGCCTGTCGAGAGGCCGCGCCGATCCGCCCCTGCGAAACCCGCGGGCGAGCAGCCCCGATTGCTCTAGGGTTGGTACTCAATTGGCGGATTGCCGGTTCGACCGGATTTGCCGGCTGTTCCACGGTGATTCCGGCCCTTCGACGCCGCCTGCGGAGGCGCTCAGGATAAACATCGGCGAAGCCGAAGGCCGGGATCCATGAACACCGATGCTCGCGATCGAGGCGAGGCCTCGGCGCCCTTGTCTCCACCTTCAGCGTTCATGGATCCCGGCTTCGCCGGGATGACGTCCTCAAAGATGCGTCATCGCCCCCGATCTGATTGAGTCCGGATCTAGCCGATTTTCGTCGCCCGGACTTGATCCGCGGCCCATCTTCTTCTTCAATACGCCGGATCCGGTCCGGAATGACAAACCGAGGACGAAAGCGAACCCGATGCTGATGTCGAACAAGGGCCGTGAAGCGCGGCTTCACTATATGCCGGGCACGTTCCGGATCCTCAGCCCAGGCGATCATGTCCGTTGCGCCGCTACCGGCCAGCCGATCCCGCTCGACGAGCTGCGCTACTGGAGCGTCGCGCGGCAGGAGGCCTATTCCACCGCCGCGGCCTCGGTGACGGCCGCAAGGCCCGGGTGAAGGATCACCGCCGCCTCGACATGGATCGAGCGGCGCGTCCGCCGGTCGGACCCCCTCCACCGCGGCGAATGCCGAGCCGGCCTAGCTGACCCGCCTCGCCCTCAACGTCCTCTGCCCCGCGATCCTGAGGAAGTAGCCGCCCAGCGAGCCGCGCTTGATCGTCACTTCGTTGCCCGCGCGGGGAGCGCGCACCGCGGCCTTGCCTTCGGTCGTTTCCCAAACCGCCCCGTCCTCCAGCCGGATGATCCATTTTCCGTTGCCGATCGAGTGGGCGCCGGCAATCCTGGCGGTGATCTCGTCCTGCTGGTCGGCCGCGCTGTCGTCCCCGCTGAAGAAGGGGAGCTTCGGCACGTTGAAGCCGAACAGCGATCTGCGCGTCTTGCGCACGTCCTCCCGATCGACGAGGACGATGTCTCCGCTCTCGGCGGCGCGGGCGAGAGCGGCGGCGGCTGCATCGTAGCATCTCAGCCGGGCGTCGTCGGCGGCCAGGGTCCGGCAGGCGGCGAGCTCCTGAACGGCCGGCGGCAGGGTGCGTTTCGGTGCGGCGCTCGCCGCCGCCGCGGCGGCCAGGGCCACGCAACCCGCGAACAGGATTCTCGCTTTCATTCTCGGTCCCCCATGGATCGAAGCCCTGATAGCAAGATCGGCCGCGGGATGCCTATGTGTTCCGTTTGCAACAATAGGGTCATTTTGTTGCCGTTCCGACGCAGCCGCATTGTGTTTCCCCCGGCACATTAGCTACACCGAGGTGTCTACGACCGGAAAACCGGCGAATTTTTAATTCGAGCCAGTCAATTCGCGGCTCTTCAAGGGGGATTGTCATGTCCACGACCGTGTTCAAAAAATCTTTGCTCGCCACCACCGTGTTCGTCGGCGCCGCGATGCTCGCCACGCCCGCCTTCGCCCAGGATACTTCGGATCCCACCGATCCGGACGCCCCCGTCGGCCAGACGACCGGCCCCGCGGTCCAGGAGGCCGCCGCGGAGGAAGGTGAAGAGATCGTCGTCACCGGTACTCTGTTCCGCAACCCGAACCTGCGCACGTCGAGCCCCGTCAACGTGACGACCTCGGACGAGCTCGAGCTGCGCCAGACGAACCGCGCCGAAGACATCCTGAACGAGCTCCCGGGCGTCGCCGCCAGCGTCGGTCAGGGCACCAACAACGGCAACGGCGGCGCGTCCTTCGTCGATCTTCGCGGCCTCGGCCCGAACCGCAACCTCGTGCTGATCGACGGCGCGCGAATCACGCCGGCCAACCTCAACGGCAGCACCGACCTCAACAACATCCCGGTCGCGCTTCTCGACCGGCTCGACGTGCTGACCGGCGGCGCGAGCACCACCTACGGCGCCGACGCGGTTTCGGGCGTCGTCAACTTCATCACGAAGAACAATTTCGCCGGCATGGACCTCACGCTGAGCGAGCAGATCACCGAGCTCGGCGACGGCAACGTCTTCCGTGCCGACCTGACCATCGGCGCGAACTTCGACGACGGCCGCGGCAACGCGGTGATCAGCCTCGGCTACCAGGAAGCGGACCCAGTCTTCTTCGCGGGTCCGCGTACCCGCTCCGCCCTGACCATCGATTCCTTCAACGGAACCGGCTCGGGCGCGTCGCAGACCGCCGTTCCCGCGCGCTTCTCGGTCGCCGGCGTCGGCAACCGCAACATCGACCCGACGACCGGCCAGCTGGTCCCGGTGTTCGCCCTCTTCAACTTCAACCCGTACAACATCTTCCAGACGCCGTTCGAGCGGTTCAACATGTTCAGCTCGGCCCGTTACGAAATTTCCGACGCGGTTGAAGTCTATGCTCGCGGACTGTTCTCGCAGAACACGGTGCAGACCATCATCGCGCCGTCCGGTGCGTTCGCCAGCCCGGTGCGCATCCCGGTGAGCAACCCGTTCCTGCCGGCGGCCGCGCGTGCGACCTTCTGCGCGAACAACGACTTCGATCCCAATACGGCGGGCGTGCAGACCCTGACTCCGGCGCAGTGCGCCGCCGCTGCGGCGACCACCGATCCGAACAACCCGGCTTATCGGGAATTCTCGACGAACCTGTCGCGCCGTTTGGCTGAAGCGGGCGGCCGTATCAGCGACTACGAGACGCAGATTTTCGACTTCCGGGCCGGCGTCCGCGGCGCCCTCAGCGAGGCCGTTCGCTACGATATCGCAGGCAGCTACGGGCGCAGCACCAACACCCAGACGATCCTGAACTACGCGTCGATACCGCGTATTCAGCAGGCGCTTCGGGCGAGCAACGCGACGACCTGCCAGGATACGTCCAACGGCTGCGTCCCGCTCAACGTCTTCGGTGCCCAGGGCACCATCACTCCGGAACAGGTGGCCTTCCTTCTGGTTCCGGCGACTTCCGGCAACAGGACGAGCCTTGCTCAGGTCCGCGGCCTGCTCAGCACCGACGTCACCACCTTCTCGACCGCGAGCGAGCCCGTCTCCATCGCCGTCGGCAGCGAGTATCGCAAGTATACCGCTGAGGTGTTCGCCGACCAGCTTGCCCAGGATCCGGGCGCTCTGGGCGGCGCCGGCGGCGCAACCACCCCGGTCAAGGGCGGCTACGACGTCTGGGAAGGCTTTGCCGAGGTCATTGCTCCGATCATGGCCGATCGCCCGATGTTCCAGAGCCTCACGCTCGAGGCCGGCGTCCGCTACTCCAAGTACAAGGTCGATGCCCCGGGCAACCCGACCTTCGATGCCTGGACGTACAAGGGCGGCGTGACCTGGGAGCCGATGAGCGGCCTTCGGCTTCGCGGCAACTACCAGCGCGCCGTTCGCGCGCCGAACATCGGCGAGCTGTTCACGCCGACCGCCGTGGGCCTGACCAACCTGCGTACGGATCCTTGCCAGAACCCAGGTAACACGATCGCCGCGAACTCCGCCCTCGGCGCGGTTTGCGCCGCGCAGGGCGCGCCTGTGGCGGGAGGTTTCATCACCGCGATCGACCCGCCTTCGGCAGGCCAGATCAACGCGACCTTCAGCTTCAGCCCCAACAACCGTCCCGAGAAGGCCGATACCTTCACGGTCGGCGCGGTGTTCCAGCCGCGCTTCGTGCCGAACCTGTCGCTGTCGCTCGATTACTACAACATCAAGGTCCGTGACGCCTTGTCGACGCCGGCTCCGGGAGACATCCTCTCCGCCTGCTTCGCCAATCTTACGGCGGCGAGCGCGACCAACCCGGCCTGCACGATCATCCAACGTGACCCGGCGACGGGCGGTCTCGACGGCGACGCGAGCACGACTCCGGGCATCCCGGCTCCGCTCACGAACAGCGGACGGATCACCACGGACGGTTTCGATCTGATCGCCAACTTCAGCACCGACCTGACGGACGACATCCGGCTCGCCTTCTTCTTCAACGGCAACTACACCTTGAGCAACAAGTTCAGGGCTTCGCCGGGCGGCCTGAACCGCGAGTGTGTGGGCTTCTACAGCATCAACTGCAGCCTCACCGGGTCGATCCTGCCGAAGATCAGCTGGAACCAGCGCACCACCATCTCGCAGGGTCCGGTCGATATTTCGCTGCTGTGGAGGCACATCGGCGCCGTCAGGCAGGAGCCGTTCGACGCGATCGCCGGGAACTTCGGCAGCAACGGTCCGGCTTTCCCCGCCTTCGCGCGGATCAAGGCCCATGACTATTTCGACCTGACGGCGCGGTTCGAGGTGCTCGACAATTTCGAGTTCACCCTCGCTGTCATCAACCTCCTCGACAAGAAGCCGCCGACGGTCGGAAGCAACATCGGCGTCACGACCTTCAACAGCGGCAACACCTTCCCGCAGACCTACGACGCGATCGGCCGGCGCTATGCCGCGAGCGTCAAGCTCCGCTTCTAATCGTCGGGAAGCAGCAACATGGAGAGGGCGGTGGCTTCGGCCGCCGCCCTTTTCATATGGTGCCGCGCGCGGCCAGGCGGTACGGGCAGGCTCGATGAGCGACCACAAGCAGACGGCGCCCCTGCTGCAACAGGCGGAGGAGGCGAGGCGGCGTGGCGATGACGGGCTCGCCGAGCGGCTTTGGCGCCAGGCGCTCGAGCAGGATCCGAGCGCGGCGGTCGCCTTGAACGGCTTGGGAATGCAGGCCCTGGCGCGCAACGACCCTGCGGCGGAGGCCCTGTTCGCCCGCGCGACTCACGCCGATCCGGGCGCCGCCCCCTTGTGGATGAACCTCGCCACCGCGCGGCGCCTGAAGGGCGATATCGAAGGCGAGCGCCTCGCGCTCGAAGCCGCGCTGGCGACGGACCAGCGCCATCTCATGGCGAACATAAGGATGGCCGAGCTTCATGAGCGGGTGGGCGAAGTCAACTCCGCCGCCTTCCGCTGGAGCGGCGTCGTCGAGGTCCTGCAGAACGCGCCCAACCGCACTCCCGCGCTCGATCAGATGCTGGTCCATGCGAGAAGTCGCCTGACCGACGGCATAGCGAAATTCGCCGGCGAGGTTGAAACCGGTCTGGCGAACCTGCGCACGGACGTTTCGGCGGACGCGCGCCGCCGCTTCGATACATGCGTCGACGCGATGCTCGGCCGGCGGACCATCTACCGCAATCAGCCGCACGGCCTGCACTTCCCGTTCCTGCCCGCGGACGAGTTCTTCCCCCGCAAGCATTTTCCGTGGATGCCGGAGATCGAGGCGGCCGCGCCGGCGATCCGCCGCGAACTGGAAGCGCTGCTGGCCGCGCCGGACCACGGCTTCGGCCCTTATGTGAAGATGACTCCGGGTTCCCCCGTGAATGAATGGACTCCGCTGGACCGGTCCGACGATTGGAGCGCCCGCTACCTGTGGAAATTCGGGGAACGCCAGGAGGCGGTCTGCGCCCGCTGCCCGGAGACGGCGGCGGCGCTCGAGAGCCTGCCGCTGGCCGATATGCCGGGGAAGGGACCCACGGCATTCCTTTCCATCCTCAAGCCGGGCGCGCGGCTGCCCGCCCATACGGGCGTGAGCAACGTCCGGTCGATCGTCCACCTGCCGTTGATCGTGCCCCCCGGCTGCGGCTTTCGAGTGGGCGGGGAGACCCGGGCCTGGGAGGAAGGCCGCGCCTTCGCCTTCGACGACACGATCGAGCACGAAGCCTGGAACCAGTCGTCGTCGATGCGCGCCCTTTTGATCTTCGACGTATGGAACCCACATCTAACTGAAACTGAAAAGGCCATGCTCCGCACCCTGTTCACCACGCTCGGCGGAATGGACGATGTCCCCGCGGCGGTCGGGGCCGTGGCGGACTGATCGATCAGCCGGGAACGAGACTGAGCGCGCCATCGCCTTCCTCGACCCGCACCACCGAGCCGTCGATGACGTCGCCGCGAAGGATCGCATCGGCCAGCGGGTCCTGGAGATATCTCTGCACCGCCCGCTTCAGCGGCCGCGCTCCGTAGACCGGATCGTAGCCGACCCGGCCTAGCCAGGCGCGGGCGCCGTCGCTGAGATCCAGCCTGATCTTTCGGTCGGCCAGGAGCTTCTGGACGTGCGCGATCTGGATATCGACGATCGGGGCCATATGCTCCGCGGCCAGCCGGTGGAACAGGATGATCTCGTCGAGCCGGTTGAGGAATTCGGGCCGGAAATGGCCGCGGACCACCTCCATCACCTGCGGTTCTACGTCCTCGACGCTTTGTCCTTCGGAAAGGTTGGTCAGATGCTGGCTGCCGAGATTGGAGGTGAGGATGATGATCGTGTTGGTGAAATCGACCGTCCGGCCCTGGCCGTCGGTCAGCCGGCCGTCGTCGAGCACCTGGAGGAGCACGTTGAAGACGTCCGAATGCGCCTTCTCGACCTCGTCGAACAGCACCACCTGATAGGGCCGCCGCCGCACCGCCTCGGTCAGCACTCCGCCTTCCTCATAGCCGACATAGCCGGGAGGGGCGCCGATCAGGCGAGCGACCGAGTGCTTCTCCATGAACTCCGACATGTCGATCCGAACCATCGCCTGCGGATCGTCGAACAGGAACAAGGCGAGCGACTTGGTCAGCTCGGTCTTGCCGACGCCGGTGGGGCCGAGGAACAGGAAGCTGCCCATCGGCCGGTTCGGGTCCTGAAGCCCGGCGCGCGAGCGGCGGATCGCCTTGGCGACGGCGCGGACCGCTTCCTCCTGGCCGATCACCCGGCGGCCGATCTCGGCCTCCATGTTGATCAGCTTCTGGCGCTCGCCTTCCAGCATCCGCTCCATCGGGATCCCCGTCCAGCGCGCGACCACGGAAGCGATGTCCTCGCTTGTCACCTCCTCGCGGAGCATCGCGCTCTGGCTGGCCACCTCGACCTCGGCGAGCTGCTTCTCGAGCGCCGGGATGCGCCCGTACTGAAGCTCGCCCGCCTTGGCGAGGTCGCCGGCGCGCTGCGCCTGCTCGAGCTCGAGCCGGGCGCGGTCCAGCTCCTCCTTGATCTTCGCCTCGCCGGCCAGCTTCTCCTTCTCGCCCTGCCAGCGCGTCGTAAGCTCGGCCGATTGCTGCTCGAGATTGGCGAGCTCGTCCTCCAGAGCCTTGAGCCGTTCCAGCGAAGCGCGGTCCTTCTCCTTCTTCAGAGCCTCGCGCTCGATCTTGAGCTGGATGATCCGCCGGTCGAGATTCTCGATCTCCTCGGGCTTGGATTCGACTTCCATGCGGAGCCTCGATGCGGCCTCGTCCATCAGGTCGATCGCCTTGTCGGGCAGGAAGCGATCCGTGATGTAGCGGTTGGAGAGCGTCGCCGCGGAGACCAGGGCGCCGTCGGTGATCCGGACGCCGTGGTGAAGCTCGTATTTCTCCTTGAGGCCGCGAAGGATCGAGATCGTGTCCTCGACGGTCGGCTCGCCGATCACCACCGGCTGGAACCGCCGCTGAAGCGCCGGGTCCTTCTCGACATGCTTCGAATATTCATCGAGCGTGGTTGCGCCGATGCAGTGGAGCTCGCCGCGGGCCAGCGCCGGCTTGAGCAGGTTCGAGGCGTCCATCGCGCCCTCGCTCTTCCCGGCACCGATCAGCGTGTGCATCTCGTCGATGAACAGGATGATGTCGCCTTCGCCCTGGCGCACCTCGTCGAGCACGCCCTTCAGCCTTTCCTCGAACTCGCCCCGATATTTGGCGCCCGCGATGAGACTGCCCATGTCGAGCGCCATCAGCCGCCGGTCCTTGAGGCTGTCGGGAACGTCGCCATTGGCGATGCGCAGCGCCAGCCCCTCTGCGATCGCCGTCTTGCCGACCCCGGGCTCGCCGATGAGCACCGGGTTGTTCTTGGTGCGCCGGGCGAGGATCTGGACCGTCCGCCGGATCTCCTCGTCGCGGCCGATGACCGGGTCGAGCTTGCCGTCGCGCGCCGCCTGGGTGAGGTCGCGGGCGAATTTCTTCAGCGCGTCGTACCGGTCCTCCGCCGATTGGGTGTCGGCGGTCCGGCCGCCGCGAAGCTCGTTAATCGCCGCGTTGAGCGCCTCGGCCTTCACTCCGGCATCGGCCAGCGCCTTGCCGGCGTCGGTCGTGGTCGCCAGCACCAGAGCGAGAAGCATGCGCTCGACCGTAACGTAGCTGTCGCCGGCTTTCTGGGCGACCTGCTCGGCCTGGTCGAGGACCCGCAGGGTCTCGCCGTCGAGACCCGGCGTCGAATTGGCGCCGCTTCCCGAGACAACCGGGATCTTGGCGAGCGCCTCGTCCGTCTCCCGCCGCGCCGCCTCCGCGCTTCCGCCGGCGCGCGCGATCAGGCCGGAAGCCATGCCCTGCTCGTCCTCGAGCAAGGCCTTCAGCACGTGGGCGGGAGCGATCCGCTGGTGGTTCATCCTCAGAGCGACGGTCTGCGCCGACTGCAGGAACCCGCGCGCCCGCTCGGTGAATTTCTCAAGGTTCATAACTGCCCCTCTTTCATCCTTTGTGGAGGATATGGTGTTGCTCTAGGGCAACACAAGAGGGCGACTTGCCTCCCCGCGGCGAAGCCGTGGGGAGGGGGACCAGCGAAGCTGGTGGAGGAGTGACTTGGCGCGCAGCCTGCGGCTCGCGTGCGAACCTTCCAGATACGAGTCAGGTCACCCCTCCACCATGCTTCGCATGGTCCCCCTCCCCATGCTGCGCATGGGGAGGCAGAAAGATTACCGCGTCGCCTTCGCCCGCCCCGGCGCCAGCACCTTCCCGAAGAAGCTGTCCGAATACCAGCGCGGCGCTTCGGGCGAGTCGGCGATCTCGCGGGCGATCTCGTAGTTGATGCGGGCGAACTTGGCTCCGGCGTTCCAGTCGATGGGAAGGCTGAGCTGGTCGCTGACCTTGTGATAATGCGTGGAGAGGAAGTCGGTGAACTTCTCGCGCCCGCCGTTGGCGAAGCCGGTCATCAGGAAGACGGAAGGCACGCCCTCCTGGACGAAACGATAATGGTCGGATCGGGTGAAGAGGCCCTCCTGCGGAAGCGGGTCCTCCGCCAGAGCGACTCCCATGCCCTTGCCGGCTCGCGCCACGGCGGCGCCCATGGTCGAATGCTCGGCGCCGAAGGCGATGACGTCGGTGAAATCGTAGAGCAGCACCGGCATGTCGAGGTTGACGACGCCGGCGACATTGACCCCGGGCAGCGGATTGCGGGCGAGATACTGGGCTCCCAGCAGGCCCTTCTCCTCGGCGGTCACCGCGGCGAACAGGATCGAGCGTTTCGGGCGGTCGGCCGAGGTCGCCATGGCCCGCGCGACCTCGAGCATGGTCGCGATCCCCACCGCATTGTCCATCGCGCCGTTGTAGATCCGGTCGCCCCCTTCCTCGGCCTTGGCGCCCTCCTCCTTCACCCCTTCATGGTCGAGATGCGCCATGAGCAGCACATATTCGCCGGCGAGCTTCGGATCCGATCCGGGAAGGACGGCAAGGACGTTGGGACTGGTGAAGCGGCGGAGGCTGCTTTGCTGGCTGACGGAGAGCGTCTGCTTGAGGGCGAATCCCTTCGGCCGGCCTCCGCTCCGCTCCGCCTCGTCCAGGACGCGGGCGAGCGGAGTCCGCGCGCCGGCGAACAGGGCCTCGGCGGCGGCCGTGTCCAGCGTGGCTCGGAAGCGCAGATTGGGCGAGGGGGTGTAGGGCTGGCCGTCCTTGCCGATCCAGCCGGTGCCGGGCTCGTTCGGATTCTCCTGCATCCGCGCCCACGGGCGCCGCTGCGCCTCAGAACGGGTGCGGATGGAGACCATTCCGACGGCGCCGTTCCGCGAGGCGACCGCCCGTTTCTCCGAATTGAGATGGGCGCCGACGTCGCTCTTCATGCCCTTGGGGAAGCCGCCGAGCGACACGACGACCTTGCCGCGCACGTCCAGGCCCTTGTAATCGTCGATTCCGAGCTCGGGCGCCTGCAGGCCGTAGCCGACGAAGACCGCGGGCGCCTCGAGCGCGACCCGGCCTTCCTCCGGAGAGGGCGAGAGCATCACTTCCTGCCCGTGCAGGAAGCGGCGGCCGCCGACGGTGAGCGAGGCGGGTTCGCCGCTCAGCCGGTATTCCAGGAACGGGACCTGCTGGTACCATCCGTCCGGCCCGGCCGGCTTCAGGCCCAGCGCCTCGAACCGGCTCGCCACGTAGAGCGCGGCGAGATCGTAGCCGCGCGTGCCCGAATCCCGGCCCTCGAGCCGGTCGTCGGCAAGGAAGGTGACGTGGCTTCGGAAGCTTTCCGGCGAGAAGCTTGCGGGCGCTGCGGCCGGCTGCGCCGGGGCGGGGGCGGCGAGTGCGAGGGTAATAAGGGCAAGGCCGAAGCTGTTGAAGCGCATTGGGAATCCCGGACGGTTGGAGCTAGCGGCTCCCTACAGCAGTTCGGGGGGGCGTCAAAAGCGATGTCGATCTGCAATTCCTCCCCCAGCTTGCCTGGGGGAGGGGGACCGCGGCGCGAAGCGTCGTGGTGGAGGGGTGTCGCCGAGTTCGGATTTCCCCTCCACCAAGCTTCGCTTGGTCCCCCTCCCCGACGCAAGCTCGGGGAGGAATTGGAGCCGCGCCCCACGTCATCCCGGCGAAAGCCGGGACCTCGGGACGAGAAGTCGCCGCGGGTCTCCACGAAGCCCCGGCTTCCGCCGGAGTGCCGAACCCGTCCCGAGCAATCGCGGCATATTGCGCGGGCAAGGCGGGCCGCTATGGTGCCGCCCGAATAAGACTCGGGAAGGACTGCCAAAATGCGCCGCCTGTTGATCCCTTTTGCTTTCCTTTCCGCTCTCGCCGTCGCCGGATGCGCCTCGACGGCCAATGACGATGTCGCCA